>NZ_JAIJHU010000033.1:0-38175 GCF_022723415.1 Barnesiella sp.
AAAATGAAATTTCATTTTCTCAAATATCCCGACGGAGAAAAAATCGTCACGAGCGGGGAAGAATGCAATCATTTGAAATTTCTCATCTCGGGAGAAATTCGCTCCGAACTGATTACACAAAACGAGAAAATGAGAATTACAGAGCTGATACAAGCTCCTAATGTAATAGCTCCCGACCATCTATTCGGCCGCGACACCTATTTCCCGGCCAATCTTTATGCCGTAGGAACCGTAGGAATCATGCAAATAGAAAAATCCTCGGTTATACAAATGTTACAAGAAGAACCTATCTTCCTCATCAATTTGTTGAACATACTCTCTCGCAGATCGCAAAAGGCACTCGAAAGTTTTACGGCTCTTTCGTCCAACGACCTCAAAGAACGACTGGCATTTTGGGTGTTGAGTCTCACGCAACAAAAATCGGTCGACATACGCATCATCTGCAAACAAAAAGATTTATACGCTTTCTTCGGTGTGCAACGGTCGGTATTCCTGTCTACCCTCGATGAATTGAAAGAAGACGGTATCATCGATTACAATGCAAAAGAAATCATCATTTTAGACCGGTCCCGATTAAAAGATATGTTACTCGGCACAAGCAAAGACGACTTTTAGCATATCCCCTATCCCATTTTATTCCACGGAGCAGCTTTACTGCTCCGTTTTTTATATCGTTATCCGGCAATGCCCAATAACGACTCAATAGGGATTTAAACCTCCTCCCTGCCGTGTCCCGTAGCCTTACGGGGTGCTTTACTATGCAATTATAGGGGAGGAAGTTGAATAACTTGTTACATAAAAGTTCGCCGAACTGTAACAAAAGTATGAAATGTGTCACACTCCTCCTCTGTGTGGCGTTAGCCATATAGGGGAGGTGTCCGAAGGACGGAGGGGTTAAAAAAGACAGGCAGGAGGGATAGGGGGGAGAAGGTTGAATAGCTTGTTGCATAAAAAAAGAGGCTCGCACACGGCAAGCCCCTTTTTCGATTATGTGAAAGACTGAATTTTAATCTTCCTGTTCAACACCCCATTGTTGTTTTGCCAAACGACGATAGTTATTGTAACGCCACTTAGCATTGTCCTCGGCAGCTTTGAACAATTCCGCAGCCTCCGAAGGATATTGTTTCATGACAGAAGCGAAACGAACCTCTCCTTTCAGGAAATCTTGGAATTTTTCCCATTGCGGTTCCTTGCTGTCCAATGTGAACGGATTCTTGCCTTCGGCTTCCAATTCGGGATTGTAACGCCACAAGTGCCAGTATCCGCATGCTACGGCAGCAGCTTCCTCGGCCTGAGCCTTACCCATACCAGCCTTCAAACCGTGGTTGATACAGGGTGCATAAGCAATGATGATAGAAGGACCATCATAGGCTTCTGCCTCTCGGATAGCTTTCAAGGTCTGAGCTTGATCGGCTCCCATAGCCACCTGTGCACAATATACATATCCATAGGTCGAAGCGATAAGACCGAGGTCTTTCTTACGAACCCGTTTACCCGCTGCGGCAAACTTAGCGATAGCTCCCACCGGAGTAGCTTTCGAAGCCTGACCACCGGTATTCGAATATACTTCGGTATCCAAAACGAGGATATTCACATTTTTGCCCGATGCCAAAACATGGTCGAGACCACCGAAGCCGATATCGTACGAAGCACCGTCACCACCGATAATCCACTGTGATTTTTTGATAAGATACTGACTCAATGAAGCTATCTCTTTACATATTTCACACTTATCGGCATTGGCTTTCACGATAGGTGTAATTTGAGCTTCGAGCTCGATAGAACGTTCGGTATTGTCTTTATCGGCAATCCACGCTGCGAACAGTTCTTTGGTCTCTGCCGGACAGCTATCGCCCTCGATGGCTCGATTCATCAATTTCACCAAACGCTCGCGCATTTTTTCAACGGCCAACGTCATACCCAAACCGAACTCACAGAAATCTTCGAACAACGAATTGGCCCAAGCGACACCCTTACCTTTATCGTTCGTTGTGTAAGGAGTAGAAGGTATCGAACCCGAATAGATCGAAGAACAGCCCGTAGCGTTAGATACCATTTCCCGGTCGCCGAAAAGCTGAGAAATCAATTTTACATAGGGAGTTTCACCGCAACCCGAACATGCCCCCGAGAACTCGAACAACGGAGTAGCGAACTGCGAATTTTTCACGTTCGATTTAATATCTACCAAGTGTTGCTTGCTCTTCACATTCTCGGCACAATAATCCCAACGGGGAGCCTCGCCCAACTGGCTTTCCAAATCGGACATAGACAGAGCCTTACCGTTCTTATTGCCCGGACAAACATCTACGCAATTGCCACAGCCCAAACAGTCGAGAACATCGACCTGCATACGGAAGTGCATACCCTTCATGGCAGCAGGGACTTTCATTTCGAGAGTCTCGCCAGCCTTGTAAGGAGAAGCAGCCAATTCGGCTTCATCGAGGACGAACGGACGGATAGAAGCATGAGGACAAACGTAAGCACACTTGTTACATTGTATACAGTTTTCACTGTTCCAAACAGGGACGAAAGCAGAAACACCACGTTTTTCATATTTAGCGGTTCCGGCAGGCCAAGTTCCGTCTTCGATTCCAGAGAATGCAGAAACAGGTAGGTCATCGCCGGCTTGTGCATTGATAACCTTCACAACATTTTCTACAAATTCGGGAGCTTTGCTTTCTGCCTTTTCGTCATCGGGTAGATTTGCCCATGCAGCATCTACCGTCACCTTCTCATATTCACCTCCACGATCTACGGCAGCATAGTTCTTGTTAACGACATCTTCGCCTTTTTTACCGTAGGACTTCACGATGAATTTCTTCATCTGCTCGATAGCCAAATCCACGGGAATCACCTCTGTTATGCGGAAAAACGCCGATTGAAGTATCGTATTCGTACGATTGCCCAAACCTATTTCCTGAGCAATCTTCGTGGCATTGATCGTATAGAACGAAATATTTTTCTGTGCCAATGTACGTTTTACGTTATTGGGCAAATGCTTAACCAGCTCTTCGGCGGTCCAAATCGTATTCAACAGGAACGTACCGTTCTGACGAATTCCGCGCAACACATCGTACATGTGCAAATAGGCTTGAACATGACAAGCCACGAAATTGGGCGTATTCACCAAATATGTAGAGCGAATAGGCGTATCGCCGAAACGCAAGTGAGAACAGGTGAAACCTCCCGACTTTTTCGAATCGTAGGAGAAATAGGCCTGACAATATTTATCGGTATTGTCACCGATAATCTTTACAGAGTTCTTGTTAGCACCTACCGTACCATCGGCTCCCAAACCATAAAATTTAGCTTCGAAGATACCTTCGCCGCCCAATGCCAATTCTTCTTTCGGAGGAAGAGACGTGAAAGTGACATCATCGACAATACCGATAGTAAAGTGGTTCTTGGGCTCAGGCAAAGACAAGTTTTCATATACCGACAAAATCTGTGTCGGAGTCGTATCTTTCGAAGCCAAACCATAACGACCGCCAACGATAAGCGGCGCATCGGCTTTACCATAAAATACATCTTTAACATCGAGATACAAAGGTTCGCCATTAGCGCCCGGTTCTTTGGTACGATCGAGCACAGCCACACGTTTAACCGTCTTAGGCAGGGCAGACAAGAAATGTTCTGCCGAGAAAGGACGATATAAATGAACAGCGACCAAACCTACTTTCTCGCCTTTTGCCATCAAATAGTCGATTGCCTCACGAGCAGCTTCGGTTACCGACCCCATCGCTATAATTACACGATCGGCATCCTCGGCTCCATAATAGTTGAACAAATGATAATCACGACCAGTAATCTTATTGATTTCCTGCATATAATCTTCTACGATAGCAGGAACGGCTTCATAAAATTTATTGGAAGCCTCACGATGTTGAAAGAAGGTATCGGGATTCTCGGCCATACCCCGCATAACCGGAGCCTCGGGATTCAATGCTCGTGCACGGAACTCGGCCAAAGCCTTCTGATCGATAAGCGGAGCTAAATCCTCATTTTCAAGAGCCTCTATTTTCTGTATTTCGTGCGATGTACGGAATCCATCGAAGAAATTTACAAAAGGCACTCTCGACCGAATCGTAGATAAATGAGCTACACCGGCCAAATCCATTACCTCTTGCACAGACCCTTCGGCCAACATGGCAAATCCCGTTTGTCGAGTCGACATCACATCTTGATGATCGCCGAAGATGGATAGCGAATGAGAAGCCAACGTACGTGCCGATACATGGAACACGCAAGGCAACAATTCACCGGCAATCTTATACATGTTGGGGATCATCAACAGAAGTCCCTGAGACGCTGTATAAGTAGTCGTTAATGCACCAGCCTGCAAAGAACCATGAACTGCTCCGGCAGCTCCACCCTCAGATTGCATTTCTTGTACGAGGACGGTTTCCCCGAAAATATTCTTACGCCCGGCAGCAGCCCACTCATCTACATACTCAGCCATAGTAGATGACGGAGTGATGGGATAGATGGCTGCAACCTCAGAAAACATATACGAGATATGCGCTGCGGCCTGATTACCATCGCAAGTTAAAAATTTTTTCTGTTTACTCATCTTTTCTTGTTATTAAGTAATTAATATTGTTTTTTTTCATCTCTAAATCAATACACAAACCCAAACAACCATAAAGGTATTAAGTTTTCACTACCTATTTTCAAATCGTCTACCGCATAATAAAAATGAGGGTTGATACGACTGCGGGGCACACTCCCTTGTATTCTGAACAAAAGTTCTCGGTTCACCAAAAACTGAGCGTTTTTACTACCCATATTCAAACGATGATCCTTGTGCAACGTATTATAAAAAAAGGTTTCGCGAATCGATTGAGGATCTGCCTGAACCGACCGATTGGAATATATAATATTCGTATTATGCATATACACCATAGCCGGTTTTTTAGGGAATTCCTCCCCTACCCGATAAAGCATATTAATAAGCCTCGCATCTTTCAAACTTTTAATATAATTCATAACCGTCGCTCTTGAAATTTGAATATCCTTGCTTAACTGACTCACGTTAGTGGGAGCCGGCGAATGAACCGACAACAAATACATTAAACGACGAACCTTCGGGAGATAGGACAATTCTATTTGCTTAATCAACAGAATATCCACCTCCATAATCATATTGATATTTTTAACCAGATTTTCCGAGAAATTCGATTTATCCAAAAAGAACGGATAATATCCATGATGCAAATACCCCGGAAAATAATCTAATGGATTTACTTGCGCACAAATTTCCTGAGCGATAGCCCTATGATTAGTTATAATATCGCTAAGTGAATATGAAGGGAAATGAGTCGAAGCCATCAAATTCAAATATTCCCGAAATGAAAACCCTCGCAGATTATAAGAATCGACCAATCCGGCCAATACCGGATTCTCCTCTTTTAATCGCATAACCGACGAACCGGAAAAAATTATTTTCAATTCGGGCAAATGATCATAACAATATTTCAATTCCTCCGACCAACCCGGATACTTAAATACCTGATCTATCAGTAATACCCGTCCCCCTTGTCCATAAAAACGTTCTGCAAAATCTCTCAGAGTATGCTCTGTAAAATATAAATTATTGAGATTTATATATAAGCACGACCGGTCTAAGCCGTAATTTTCTTTGGCATATTGCAGCAAAAATGTGGTTTTTCCTACCCCTCGGCTACCCTTTATACCTACCAAACGGCTGTTTTTGTCGATTTGATACATTAAGTCCCGTTTCACCGGAGACTCTACATGCTCGACGAGATACTTGTGTGTTCTATAAAACGATTCCACGGCTTCTCTCTTAAACAGGCTACAAAGATAATAAAACACCACTATTTTGGCAAGCCGACTTTGCAATTTATAATATGATAGTGTTTATTACTTTTTATTTTAACATTATTTCAAAGAAGCATCTTCCCCATTCATAAGCTCCTATAATAAACAAACACAATAATATTTCATTAGAAATACCTATATAACACAAGAGAGATTACCGAACCTCGATAATCTCTCTTAATCTATTTATTCGTTTAGTTATCACTTCGCAGGAGAAATCGTTGCTGCACGATCGAGAATATAAGAACCGAAACGATCGAGTTTCGCATCGCTGGTCTTTTGTTCCAACTGATCGGGGCTAACGCCATAAGATACTAAGGCATCATAGACTCTTTCGGCACGAGCTTTGCGCAACTTAGCATTGAAGGCTGCCGTACCTGTTTCGCTATCGGCATAACCGGTAATCACATACTTCGTATCCTTGTTAGCTTTAATAGCCTTTGCAACAGCTTTCAACACTACTCTGTCTTTCCCTTGCAGTTCCGAACTATTTATATTATAATAAACGGTAACCACAGGAGCTTGTTCCTCAACGATCTTTTCTGCCGGACGATTCTTACATTCGGCCAATTGTTGTTCGAGGTCTGCTATTTTTCGATTGGCATCGCGCAATTGAGCGACAAGAGCATCTCCTTCCGCATCGCTGTATTTACCCACAACCGGAGCTACAACAGGCACAACCGGAGCATTCCAACCACGACCTTTGAACTTATAGGTTACACCCACCAAAGCAGAAAGAGTCTTAGCATGATTTCCTTCCCCGGCAACAGTCTCTTCAAACACATCGAAACGGAGATCCAAATTGATAGCCCAAGCATCGCTTAAACGGAAACGGTTTAACAAACCGCCTCTCATACCCATATTGACACAATCGGCAATATCCCCATCACCGGAAACTGCAACAGGAATTCCCATACCGACATATAAAATAGGAGAATAAACGCGCTCGCGATATCCACAGAACAAACTTGCCAAATCGCCCATCACATCAAGAGCCGGCGTTATTAGAGCATACGATTGTTTGTAATAAGTATTGTCGAGCATCTCGCCACTCATGCCATTACCCCATAAAGCAGCTCCTTTCATTCCATAATAATCAGCGCCCAAACGCAACCCGATAACAGGAGAAAACCATTTCTCGACATTAAGACCAAACACAGGAGCAATACGCTTACCAAAATCGGCATGGCTATCAAATCTCCCTAAACTAAAATCAACCCCGCCTTCAAGTGAAATCATCCAATTGTCTTTAAACTTATTCAAGACAATTTCTTTGGAAGGTTCTGTCTTAGCCTCCTCTTGGGAAGCTGCTGCAACCATTGCCGGCATTGCTGCAAAAACACCTGTAAGCAAAATTGCAGATACAGTCTTCTTCATACTACTATTATTTTTAATTAATATATGTTTAACATTCGATCGACCAGCATATAAAAGATATGAAAATCAATCATTTTATAGACCCAATTGAATTTGGGGATAAAGATAATTGATTTATTTTATTCGACAAACAAATTTTATTTAAATTTACAACAAAGTCGTTCTTCTATAAAAAAAGAAAAACGACTTTGCTTAAATTTCTCTAAATACTTATTTCTCTACAAATTCAATAATTTCCCGAGCGATATTATCCGAGGTAAATCCCAATTTTTCATCAAGAACCTTATATGGCGCAGAATAACCGAAATGGTCCAATCCATACACTTTGCCCTCACTGCCCACCAACGGGAACAGAGTCGAAGGCAAACCGGCCGTCAACCCAAACACCGGCAACCCGGGAGGTATTACCGCGTTTCTATACGATAAAGGCTGCTCCAAAAATAGACCTATCGAAGGAGCCGAGACGATCTGTACCCGTACCCCCTTATCATGCAATATATTTACGGCGCCGACTAAGGTAGAGACCTCCGATCCATTGGCCACCAACACAACATCGGGAGTCTCGTCTTTCATCAATATATAAGCGCCTTTCTCTGCTTGTAATGCATCGTTATAACGACTGCCCGAAGCCGACGGTAAATCGGGGACATCTTGACGGGAAAGAATCAATGCCGTCGGTGTATCCTTATTCTCCATAGCCAATTTCCAAGAAACAAGAGTTTCGGCGCTATCGGCCGGCCTCAGAACCAACACACTATTTTTGCCGCTATGATTCTTCAACTGCTCCATCAACCGTATTTGAGCTTCCTGCTCTACCGGCTCGTGAGTAGGTCCATCTTCTCCCACCCTGAAAGCATCGTGCGTCCAAACATATTTCACGGGCAATTCCATCAAAGCCGCCATACGAACTGCCGGTTTCATATAGTCAGAGAAAACAAAGAATGTTCCACAAGCAGCCTGCATTCCTCCATGCAACAATATACCGTTCATAATCGCCGCCATAGTCAATTCAGCGACCCCTGCATGTAAAAATGCTCCGTGGAAATCATCCTTCGCAAAAGCTCCTGTCTTCTTCAAAAAAGCCTCTGTCTTATCCGAATTTGCCAAATCGGCCGAAGAAACGACCATATTTTTCACCCGTTCCGCCAAATATGCCAAAACGTTTGCCGAAGCAGTCCGAGTAGCGACATTCGGTTTATACTCTATCGATGAGAAGTCAAGCGCAGGAAGTTTTCCGGCATAAAAATCGTGCAACTCTCTGGCCAATTCGGGATTTTCTTTCTCCCACGCAGCTTGCGCCGATTTACGTTCTGCGACAATCGCTTTCAATTCCTCTGCTCGACGGGCATACAGACCGGAAGTTTCAGGGAATATCACAAACGGATTTTCCACATTTCCGCCTAAATTCTCAATGGTCTTTTCATAAGATGCACCCGACTTACTCAAAGGCTGTCCATGCGTAGAATATTTTCCCTCGAATTTCTCTCCCGTAACCGTTACACACCCACGTCCCATAATGGTTTTCCCTATAATTAGAGTCGGACGTTCAGTTTCACGATTAGCCAACGCCAATGCATCACGAATAGCTACTGGATCGGTTCCGTCTATTTCCACGACATTCCAATTCCACGATCTATACTTCGCAGCAGTATCTTCATCGGTTACCGCATCTGTATCAGTCGAAAGTTGTACGTCGTTACTATCATAGAACATAATCAAATTATGCAATCCCAAGAATCCGGCCAAACGACCTGCACCCTGAGAAATCTCCTCTTGAATACCGCCATCGGAAATAAACGCATAAATTTTATGACCACACCATTCGCCGAAACGAGCAGCCATAAAACGCTCGGCGATAGCAGCGCCGACAGCCATCGTATGTCCCTGACCCAAAGGTCCCGAAGTATTCTCAATACCATGCATTACATCGACTTCGGGGTGGCCGGGAGTTATACTACCCCATTGACGAAACGACTTCAAATCGTCCATCGTATAAAACCCCGACATAGCCAATACACTATAAAGCATCGGGGACATGTGCCCGGGATCTAAAAAGAAACGATCACGATTTATCCATTTCGGATCCGCCGGATCGTACACTAAAAACTCGGAATATAACACATTGATAAAATCAGCTCCCCCCATAGCACCTCCGGGGTGACCCGATTTGGCTTTTTCAACCATCGCCGCCGTCAATACTCTGATATTGTCGGCCGATTTGTTTAATAAGTTCGTATCGTTCATGGGAATTTTTTTACAAAAATAATACAATTCATGAGTATACAAACACAAAAACCGCCAAAAGTTCACAAAAAGACAAAGAGAGTGAAGAAGCATCTTCACTCTCTTTACTAAATCTTATCTATTAAATAAATAGTTATGCCTCATAATCGTCGGTCGGAATATCTGTATTAACATTCTTACTACCTATGGCAGCATAGAATAAAATATAAGCCAATCCCAACGCAATTACCCAATAGCTATTCAAGAATCCGGCGAAATCGGCTACACCTCCTTGAATCAAAGGCAATATACCGCCACCGCAAACCATAACCATAAACAGACCAGAAGCTGCTGCTGTATATTTGCCCAACCCTTCTACTGCAAGGTTGAAAATACCGCCCCACATCACAGAAGTACAAAGTCCGCAAAGAATCAACAACATCACGTTTACAGGAACTTGGGCAAAGCCGAATGAAATATCGGACTTAAATACAGGCATATTTACCAATATATTATCTGCACAGAATATCGCACCCAATACCAACACGATACCCACTGTCGATACAACCGTCAACATCGCGCGACTGGACACCTTCGCTCCGATAGAGGCCCCGCACAAACGACCGATCATCATCAAGAACCAATATGTCCCTACAACCGATCCGGCAATCGTTGGATCGATGTTTATCTCAGGTGAAGTCATAAACAAATTGGCAAAATTAGGAATGCCGACTTCAACACCTACATATATAAAGATAGCAACAGTTCCCAACACAAAATGGCGGAAAGAAAGTGCGCTATGTTTACTCTTCTCCTTTTTGGCAGAAGTTTTTACGATATGAGGTTCTGGAATATTTACAAAATATAAAACGACAAATGCCAAAGCAAAAATACCCATTGCCAAGAACAAGGCAGGGTCGGCATTGGAAATTTTAGCCTGAGCCAAATCACCGATCAAATAACCTACCAACACCGGTACAATAGTCGCACTAATCGAGTTGAACGAACCACCTAATTGAATCAATTGATTTCCTTTGTTTCCACCGCCGGCAAGAGTATTCAACATAGGATTCACTACCGTATTCAACATACACATGGAAAAACCGGAAATGAAAGCGCCCACCAAATACACGGCGAAACTTTCGGCGATACCCGACAAGAAAGTGATACCTACACCGATAAACCCGACGGTTACGGCAAGAAGCGCGGTCTTCTTATAACCAATGCGCTGCAACAGCATACCGGCCGGAATTCCCATAAAGGCATAAGCGATAAAGTTAGCCGCATTTCCCAACTGCGACATAAAGTTACTGGCTCCGAACTGACTTTTAACAATGACTCCCATCGGATTCTGAAGCCCTGTCACAAACGAAATCATGGCGAACAATGCAAACATCACTATAATGGGAAGTGCATAGTTCTTTTTCTGCTCTGTACTCATTTTATAAGATTTTAATTAATGAATTTATGTGTGTTTTACTTCTTTTACAATAGATATTTTACCCTTTGCACATCAAAAAATACAAAATTGAGAGCAAAAGTAATGTTAATTATCCATCAACAGATACGATAGCAGCATGTTTTTGAGCATAAAAACTTTCAAAACTCACATTCAGATTGTCATTCAAAAACATGAATAAACACGTTCCCCGAATATAGACGTTCCTATACGCACCAACGTACTGCCATGTCGTAAAGCCAACGGATAATCATGTGACATTCCCATCGATAATTCACAAAATGCCGAAGAATCGACCGAGCTCGAACCTTTCACCTCATCGAACAATTTTTTCAAAGCACTGAATTCTCGCTCTATACAATCCTCATCATCTGTCTGGGTGGCCATACCCATCAATCCACATATCCTTACATGAGGATATTTCTCCGAGGAACCGCCTTGTAACAATTCCCGGCAAGAATCAGGCGTAAAGCCATATTTACTATCCTCTTGCGCCACGTGGATTTCAAGAAGGCAATCGACTACTCGACCGCATTTGACCGCCTCGCTTTCTATAACCGAAAGGAGCTTTTCGCTATCCACGCTATGAATAAGAGTAATGAACGGGACAATATATTTCACTTTATTGGTTTGCAAATGACCTATAAAATGCCATTCTATATCCTTAGGCAAAACCTCATATTTTTCAACAAGTTCCTGTACTCGGCTCTCCCCGAAAATACGCTGTCCCGCCTCATAAGCCTCCATTATGGTTTCGGCCGTATGAAATTTCGAGACCGCCACCAACCGAGTTCCAGCAGGTAACTCTTGACGAATTCGCTCTATATGTCGGGCTATATCACTCATTCTTGCGGACGATCTTCTTCTTTTGTTTTTCTTTCGGGATCAAACGGATAAACGTCCATCAACGGAGTTTCTGTAATAGAAACAATCACCCAGTCGGCCATTGTTCCTTTCATGCCTTCCACCAAGTTTTTCAATGCCGTTTCAAAATCTGCGGCTTGCACAAGCATATACGATGCCGTACGCTTTTCCATACCGCTTTTCTCGTCGAGAGTGATAAAATTGAGTTTACATTTATACCACCGATCACCTGTTTCATCGAAAAAAAGCTCGCTGAAATTAGCTCGCTTCACCGCCGAAACAGAAAATTCCCCCGAGATAAACGGAGATACCTCCTCAATAATACGAGCTTCCGCTTCGGTAAACGATAAAGCATCCACCAAATAGGGCTCTGTCACTTTTTTTTGCATGCCGTTTTCCAGCATCTTATCGTACTTAACTCTGCACTCAAACCAATTAGCCATATTTTTGCATTCAAAAAAGAAGGTGCTCCTGCACCCTCGGTTGTTAATATTCTATTTTATCACTCTTGTTTTCCCATTTTTCAAAAGCCTTGATAGCTTCGCCGCGCATCATCGGGACTACATTCAAATGGCGTTTTTCCAAAGGTAAAGCCAATTCGTCGTAAATAAACGAGTCATCGAATCCTATCTCCTTGGCATCCGCCTTCGTATTTCCGTAATACACTTTGTCGAGATGCGCCCAATAAATGGCTCCCAAACACATGGGACAAGGCTCGCAAGAAGTATAGATCTCGCATCCGCTCAAATCGAATGTCCCCAATACCCGGGCTGCTTCACGAATCGCATTTACTTCTGCATGCGCCGTAGGATCGACCGATGCCGTCACACGATTTGCCCCCCGCGCTATGATTTTTCCATCTTTCACAATCACCGCACCGAACGGCCCCCCGTCGTGATCTATATTATCGAGAGACAACTTTATAGCCTCTCTCATAAATGATTCTTTTTCACACATACGTCAAGAACAATTCACATTAATTTATAAAGTCTTCAATGAGAGCAAATAAAAAGGGCTGCACATCTCCGCTTATAACTATGCCTATTTCTCACTTTCACTACAAAAAGACGACATGAATAAAACGAATTTATTCGATTGCACTGTATATTGTCTATTTTGCATTACTTGCAAAGTTACAAAACAGATTCAACGAAAAAAATATACTTAAAAAAGTATGTCCCTATTTTAAGCTTCTTTCAAACTTTTATTCACGCGATCGATATAATCGAGCAACTCTTCACGCCCCCGTTTTTTTTCCGACGATGTAGCGAAAATGGGAGGCAATTCTTCCCAAGATTCATGCAGCACCTGTTTGTAATACTCGATATGCTCTTTCAGTACTATGGGGCCAATCTTATCCGTTTTTGTAAATACAATGGCAAAAGGCACGCTGTTTTCACCCAACCATTCCATGAATTCGAGGTCTATCTTTTGAGGTTTGTGCCGACAATCGAGCAGGACAAAAAGACAAGTCATTTCCTTGCGATAAAGCACATACCCCTCTATCATTTCCCGCAATGCCTCTCGACTCTCTTTGTCTCGGCGGGCATATCCATAACCCGGCAAATCGACCAAGTACCAACTATCATCGACAAAAAAATGATTGATAAGCATCGTCTTTCCCGGAGTAGACGAGGTCATCGCCAACCCTTTCTTACAAGTCAACATATTTATCAACGACGACTTTCCCACATTGGAACGTCCGATAAAAGCATATTCGGGTAATCCGTGCGATGGGCAGTCCTTCACATGGCTGCTGCTAATCACAAACCGGGCGTTTTTTATTTCCATATATTATATTCAAATTTTGACAATCCATGCAAAAATACTCATTTTTCCCGATTTGACGACAACGCTGTTTTTTCTCTGTCTCAAAATATGACATACAGAACAATAACTAACAGATATTTCCTATATTTGTAGATACGAATATAGGATGCGGTTCGGCATAGTCAAGTCAGAAATAAGATTTCGGTTTGCCTCTGCACTCACCTTTTACTATATTTGCAAACTCGTGAAAAGGAACAACCCTTATGGACCAACAATATTCTTCTATTCTTCTCGAAAATGCGGTAAACGAATTTGCCAAACTACCGGGTATCGGTAGGAAAACGGCTTTACGTTTGGTTCTGCATTTGTTAAGACAAGAAGAGGGCGAAGCCGAAAAATTCGGTAATACCATTATCAAGTTATGCAAAGAAATCAAACGTTGCCACATTTGCCATAACATATCCGACTCGGATACCTGTACCATTTGTGGCGACCCTTCGCGCGATGCCTCCACGTTGTGCGTTGTCGAGAATGTGAAAGAGGTGATGGTAGTCGAGAACACTCGCCAATTCCACGGGCTTTATCACGTATTGGGGGGGGTCATCTCCCCGATGGACGGCATAGGTCCGGCCGACCTCGAAATCGAAAGTTTGGTAGACCGAGTCGCCTCCGGTGGAATAAAAGAGGTAATACTCGCACTCAGCGCCACGATGGAAGGCGACACGACCAATTTCTACATATTCAGGAAGTTGGCTCCGTTCGATGTTAAAATCACCATCATCGCCAGAGGAGTATCCATAGGCGGAGAGCTGGAATACACCGACGAAATCACATTGGGGCGTTCCATTCTCAACCGCACGTTATTCAGCGAAAGTTTCAAAGGATAATATTATACTATTTTCATTAGACTGCCGTTATACATTATAATATTAGAGATTCTGTCTTGTGGTAAAAATCAGTGTCGTTATTGTCAATTACCGTGTAAAATACTTTTTGGAGCAATCGCTTCGGTCGGTACGGGCTGCATTAAAGACATACCCGATGGAAGTCGAGATCTTTGTCGTGGACAACCACTCGCAAGATGACTCGCTCGATTACCTCATACCCCGGTTTCCCGAAGTCCGATTCATCGCCAATACCGAAAACGTAGGATTCGCACGAGCCAATAACCAAGCCATCGAACAATCCACCGGGAAATATGTTCTGTTACTTAACCCCGACACTGTAATAGCCGAAAATACGTTATTCGAAGTTTTCCAATTTATGGAAGCTCACCCCGAAGCCGGAGGAACCGGGGTAAAAATGCTCGATGGTGACGGACGGTTTCTACCGGAATCCAAAAGAGGATTCCCCACTCCGTGGGTATCGTTCTGCAAGATTTTCGGGCTCTCGGCATTATTCCCCCATTCCCGCATTTTCGGCCGTTATCACATGAAATACCTCTCTCCCGACGAATGCCACCCCATAGACATTCTTTCGGGTGCATTCATGTTCATGAGACGTGAAACACTGGACAAAAGCGGGCTACTCGACGAAAGTTTTTTCATGTACGGCGAAGACATCGATCTCTCCTATCGGCTCGTCCTTGCAGGATACACCAATTACTTCCTGCCGACTCCTATTATACATTACAAAGGAGAGAGCACGAAAAAAGGAAGCCTGCGATACGTCCGTGTCTTTTATGAAGCCATGCTCATTTTTTTCAAAAAGCATTACCCGCATTACAGCAAAGGGTATTACCTCGCCGTAAAATTCTCTATATTCTTCCGAGCCTCGTTAGCCGCTGCTTACCGAGCCGTCTCCTTTCCGTTTCATAAGCATGGAAAAACCGATAAGAAAGAGAAAGGAAAATGGTATATTCTCTCCCGCACCCCGCAAACCATAGCCCGATTGATTCCGGGTATAAAACACTACACGCCTATATGGTCAGCCGATGAAATTCCGTCGTCATCTGAACGACAAGACGACCGGCATATCATATTAGATTCGGGACTACTTTCCTATCGGGAAATCATAGAAACCATACAATCAAAAAGCGACGTCCGTAACCATTTCCTCATCTATACTCCCGACTCAGAAATCATCATTTCACCCCAACAAACCTATACGAAACCATGAACTACCTCACCGGCAAACAAATAGAACTGCGAGCGGTAGAACCCGAAGACCTCGATGCCCTTTACCGCTGGGAAAATGATTCGTCTCTGTGGATATACGGAAGTACCGTATCGCCCTTCTCACGTTATCTGTTGAAACAATACATCGAAAACTATACGGCCGACATCACTCGGGACAAACAATTAAGGCTCATAATCATGCGAAAAGAGAGTCGCCAAGTTATCGGTGCGATAGACTGTTTCGACTACGATACCACAAACCGTAAAGCAGCGATAGGTCTCCTCATCGATCCCGGTCACAAACGACAAGGATTCGGACGAGATGCCCTCGAAACATTCGTAGAATATGCTTTCCGTTTTTTACACCTGCATCAATTATATGTACATATTCCCGTTTGTAACACAGCCAGCATAGCGCTTTTCAGGACATGCGGATTTCACGAAAGCACACGCTTAAAAGACTGGATACGGTTGCCTCAGGGATATGCCGATGCTCTGATATTTCAAAAATTCAATCGGGAATAAGCGCCTAATTCATCAGAGGACTCTAATTGAGCGAAGGTTCCTGCGGGGAATTTAGCCACAACTTATATCCGTCCCCCATACCCTTTACTATCTCTCTCCAAAAAGCATCACCTTCGGCCGCAAGACAATCGCCCGGCGAAGACATAGTCGTCACAGCCCACGACTCCTGTTTTAATTCCCCGTCGAGCTGCCCGGCCGACCAACCGCTATACCCTATCAAAAACTTCACATGTTTTTGCACCGTAGAGTCGCTTCTCAAAAAATCGAGCAGCATATCGAAATCCCCATTAGCGAACAAGCCCGTCGAAACCTCCACTGCACCGGGTAATGACGCTATATCGTGCAAGAAAAACAAATGATCCGTTCCTACCGGCCCTCCACAAAAAACCGGAATGGAAGGTATATCGTTCTCTCCCTCTAACAATTCACTCAGAACATATCTCGTCGGGCTATTCAACACAAACCCCACCGCACCCTTCTCCGAATATTCGGCCAAACAAATAACCGCTCGGCGGAAACACCCTTCGTCCAAAAATGGCTCCGCCACCAACAACGCGCCCCGATGGGGCGGCATCACCCGCCTGCGTATATGAAACGATTCGACGTGCATACAGATACGATTAAATCTCTGTCAAATATAAAAATTCAATCCCGTAGTTCAAAACAAATCGTAAAGTTTCACCGACAAAAAACGCTCTTGCAATCATTTCTTTTCGCATGGTCTCGAACTGTTACGACAGTAAACAGGCTAAGTAGAACCGTTATAAATTAAACGATGACACAGAGCAAACGATACGAAATAACCCCGAAACGCCTTACATTTGTACAGCAACACTACACCATTATGGACGGAAAAGACGACATCTCGAATGTAATCCGGGAGAAAAAAGCCGCACGGGTCACTTGGGTGGGATTTTTTACCAATCTCATCTTGTCTGCCGCAAAAATCATAGCCGGCATATGGGGGCGAAGTAGTGCCATGATTGCAGACGGCATACACTCCTTATCCGATTTTATCACAGATTTCATCGTTATCATCTTCATTAAAATCTCATCGAAAAACGAAGACAGCGACCACCCTTACGGACATGGCAAATTCGAAACCTTTGCCACCATGCTCATCAGCTTTGCACTCTTCGTCGTCGCCATTGGAATATTTTATTCGGGAAGCATCAAAATATACGAAGTCCTCAACGGGGAAATTATCGAACGTCCCACCTATTTGGCACTCGCTATGGCAGCTGTTTCCATCATCGTAAAAGAAAGCTTATATTGGTACACGATCACAATCGGGCGCAACATCGACAGTCCGGCTGTCATTGCCAACGGCTGGCATCACCGTTCCGACGCTTTCTCCTCGATAGGAACCCTCATAGGCATATCGGGAGCTATGTTTCTGGGTGAACGCTGGCGGGTGCTCGATCCCATAACCTCACTCGTCGTAGGAATATTTATCTTTGGAGTCGCTTATAAGCTCGCTCGCCCCAGCATACAAGAACTTCTCGAAATGTCCCTCCCCGAAGAAGTGGAACAAAATATTGCCGAGAAAATACAGCAGACACCCGGAGTCATCGCATTCCACCACCTGCGCACGCGTAAAAACGGAAACACATTCATCATCGACATGCACATCAAAGTCGACCCCGATTCTTCTATCGTCAAAGCGCACGACATCGCCACACAAGTGGAAGAATCGCTCAAAACCACTTTCGGGAAAAGGACGCAGGTCAATATCCACATCGAACCGTATTTGCAAAAAAATTAAGCGATACAGATACTATTTTATCATTTTTTTCTATTTTTGTATTTGAACAGTCGTTAATAAACTGTTTTTGAAATCATTCAATCGAGTATAAACCCTAAAAGAAGAAAGGAGAAAACAAATAAAAAAAACACGAACGAAACAACGGGATTTGTGTACGACAGTATAGAATCCTCATAAATGCAATTAACCCGATGTATAAACACCCGGATAAGCGTTTCCCGTTCGGACACTTAAAATAAAATCGAGCTTTCAGCTCTTGTTCTCTTTACGTTGAATACCGCCAAACATTCATTCCACGAGAACAAGCAGATCGAAAGTTCACGCTTCAAAGGCGTGAGCTGTTCTGTGCTTGTTGTGGAATATGGTCACTTGGCGGTAACCAAACGTAAAGCAAGCGAAGAATGGTTACACGCCTTTTCCATATTTAAACCAATCGAAAAAAATTATAAAATACTCATATTCTTAAAAGAAATAATCATGAAAAATTTACTGACCGTTGTGATGCTGTTTGTTTTTTCAACAGCATTATATGCACAAAAAGACGTAACCAAATTTCTCGGGATTCCCGTCGATGGCACTAAAACTGCAATGATACAAAAACTTAAAGCCAAAGGATTCACACCCTCCACATGGGACAAAAATATCTTGGAAGGCGAGTTCAATGGATTTGATGTCAATGTACACATCGTAACAAACAACAATAAAGTTTGGAGAATCATGTTGGCTGATAAAATCACTCAAGATGAAACAGGTATAAAAATCCGTTTTAACGAACTTTGCCGACAATTCGAAAATAACAAAAAATATAAGTCCATGACCGACAAGGAGCAAACAATTCCCGACGACGAAGACCTTTCCTATGAAATGACTGTAAACAACAAACGCTATGATGCTGGTTTTTACCAAATTTCCCCATTGGACACCATAGCCATATACAATGAATCGAAACAATCTCTGCTGGACAAATATACGCAAGAACAGCTGGACAATCCGACAGAAGAAATATCAACTGCAATCCAACTTAATTATCTCAATAATAAACTAGATATTGAGCTGCAAAACATATTTGCTATGACTAATAATTTCGTTTGGTTTATGATCACCGAACATGCTGGAAAATATTACATCACTATGTTTTATGACAATGAATACAATCATGCCGATGGAGAAGATTTATAATTATAAACCCAATAAAAACAAGCGGAGCTTTTTCTCGAAGCTCCGCTTGCTGTATTTCATGCTATCTACCGTCTCTCGATACGGCCGGCAAAACCGCCACCGGGGAATAAAGTGACCTTCAACTGTCGGTCTTCGGGAACAGGCATTACTACCCGTTTATAATCGCAAGCGGCACGGTCGGCATTTATACCGTCCTTGAACAGCTCTATCTCATAAAAGCCCTCTCCCAAAAATGAGAGATCGACAATTATATCCCGTTTATCCCAGTTTGTCAAACCTCCTACGTACCACTCATCGCCCGAGCGCCTCGCCATTGTAATATATTCGCCCACTTTCCCGTCAAGCCCCAAAGTTTCGTCCCACACAGTCGGGATGCGGGCTATGAAAGCGGTACACTCCGGTTCTCTCTTGTAATTCGAAGGATTGTCGCACAACATATTCAACGGAGAATCAAAAATAACATACGTAGCCAACTGACGACAGCGTGTGCCCTGACTCATCGGCTCACTATTCACCGGATTATAATTCTTCTTGATTGCATTGCGCATAGCTCCCTGCGTATAGTCCATAGGTCCGGCAAACTGACGAATAAAAGGAATCTGTACATCGTAAGTCACTTGGTCATATCCTTTCGGGCTCCATTTCAATTGTTCCAAACCATTCACACCTTCATAGTTGATCACATTGGGCCATGTACGTTGCGCTCCCGTAGGTTTGTACATTCCATGAAAATCCACCAACATATTATAACGGGCGCACAATTCCGAAGCTTCATTGATAAACCGCACCATCTCTTGGTCGTCCCTATCCATAAAATCTACTTTGAACCCTTTTATCCCCATATCGGCATAATGCTTCACGACATTTTCCATATCCCGATGGAAAGCCCAATATCCGGCCCAAAGAATCAAACCGACATTTTTCCCGTCGGCATACGTTACCAATTCAGGCAAATCTATTTCAGGAACGACCTGCATTAAATCGGCCTTTTTATTCACAGCCCACCCCTCGTCGAGAATCACATATTCTATCCCGTTCTCCGCAGCAAAATCGATATAATATTTATACGTCTCGTTATTGATTCCGGCACGAAAATCTACCCCGTAGAGATTCCACGCATTCCACCAATCCCAAGCCACCTTACCCGGTTTTATCCACGAAGTATCGGCGATACGCAGAGGTTTCCCCAAACGGAACACGATATCACTGGCGGCCAACTCTGCATCATTACCGGCAACGGCAATCACCCGCCACGGAAGTTGGGCATTGGCATCACGAGCAATATATTCTTCTCGGGAAGTAACAAACTTTTGTAACATGTTATGTCCCCCTTGAACCGTCGTTTTCGGAACCGGCGCAAAGTGCGACGTAAGGACCGGAGTATCGCCTCCACCCACCAAATACATACCCGGATAATTATCCAAGTCGGCTTCGGTTATACACACTTTCATTCCATGAGGCAACTCTACCAACACAGGAAGAAATAAAAGGCGCGACGATTTAAATTTGGTAATAGATTCATGTTCATAAGTATTCTCGAACGAGTTGATATACTGCGACTCGAAATCACCATCGTCTCCACGTTTTACATAACTAGCGTACATCGGATAATCGGCGGAAAATGTAAAATCAACTTGTTCGTTATATACTGTATAAGGGATATTACTTTTATAGGTCAATCGATACGCTATTCCATCGTCATAAGCCCGCACAACCAACCCCTGTTTTCCCGATGTCAAAACCATCTGATTATAACGATCCTTCACTTGAAAACGTTTATAAACAGGAGCCGGAATCATCTCGTCTACAAAACTCCTGCGAACTTTGGGTTGTTTGGAATTCATGCCCCATAAAACTTTTGTTCGAGATTCGTTGTTTTCTTTTATCGTGAGGGATATAGGAGACGGAGCCAAAACCTCTGTTTCTCCAGCAAACACGCTCAGAGTCGTCCCGGAATTCGTTACCGATACGACCACTCTTAAATCTCCCGAGGGCGAAGCTACTTCATAATTTTTAGCTTGAGCCGCAAATACCGTCATGACCGCAATGAAAAGGGAAATGCTCTTTTGGAAAATGTTCATAAGGTTAACTTTATTTTATTATTACTCTGTAAAATACAACGATAAGCGAAAGCAAAAATAACAAAATAGTCACATATCGAAAAGAAAAGAAACTTTTATTTCTCATTTTTTATAAACAAGACATGTATTCCCCGCTTCCCGATACGAAATTTGCCGTCGAAACATTTGAATACAATTTTGAATTATGGACGAACGCAATCTCATCAACGGCTCGCTCGTGTCGTATCTCTCTTGGGCCGCCGATTTTATCTCACCCATACGTTGGTTTCTATTAGCTGCATTCGCATTGGTTTTGGCCGACTTGAAATTCGGTATCGAAGCAGCACGGCATAGGGGCGAAACCATACGCAAAAGCAGGGCGATACGCCGAAGCGCAAACAAAATCATCGACTATCTTTGCTGGATACTGGTCGCCACGAGTTTTGGCGAAGCGTTCGGCACACCGTTCGGGATTCCCATATTACCGGCACTCGTGCTGTTAGTGGTGTATGGCTGTGAAATCAATTCGTGTTTCAACAATTACTTCGAAGCCCGGGGAAGCAAACTGCGAATCAATATCTTCAAATGGTTAAAAAACAAGTCCGATATTATGGTCCCCTCCGACGATGAAAACGATACCACGAAAACATAAACTTTACATCGGGATAACAGTCGCTCGATAACAATAATTTACGCCAAACATAGCCGGATTAGCTCAAAGTTTTGTATTTTTGCGAAAATTTACAAACATATACCTATGAATATTCTCGACCTAAGCGAACAAGAGATCATTCGTCGTAACAGTCTCGACGAAATGCGCAAATTGGGCATAGAACCCTACCCTGCTGCCGAATATCCTGTAAACGCCTATTCTCAGGAAATAAAAAATAATTTCGTCGATGGTGCGGAAACTCCTCGTCAGGTAGCCATAGCCGGACGTATTATGAGTCGGCGTATCATGGGTAAAGCCTCATTCATCGAGTTGAAAGACTCGGAGGGCCGTATCCAAGTTTATATTTCGCGTGACGACCTCTGCCCGGGAGAAGATAAAGAATTATACAATACCGTATTCAAAAAGCTGCTCGACATCGGCGATTTCATCGGTATTCGCGGATTTGTATTCCGCACCCAAATGGGAGAGATAACGGTCCACGCACAAGAGCTGACAGTACTCGCCAAATCGATACGCCCCCTTCCCATCGTAAAGATGAAAGACGGGGTAGCCTACGACGCTTTCGAAGACCCCGAGCTCCGTTATCGTCAACGCTATGTAGACTTGGTGGTAAACGAAGGAGTAAAAGATATATTCATCAAACGGAACAAAGTGTACACCTCCATGCGGGAATATTTCAACTCTCGTGGATATCTGGAAGTCGAAACACCCATTCTGCAATCGATACCCGGAGGTGCGGCCGCCCGTCCGTTCATCACCCACCACAATGCACTCGACATACCTCTATATTTGCGTATCGCCGATGAATTATATTTGAAACGGCTGATTGTCGGAGGCTTCGAAGGAGTGTACGAATTTTCCAAAAACTTCCGCAACGAAGGCATGGACAGAACGCACAATCCGGAATTTACCTGTATGGAAATCTATGTCTCCTACAAGGACTACAACTGGATGATGGATTTCACCGAAAAAATGTTAGAAAAAATCTGTCTCGACGTAAACGGTACTACCGAAGTCAAAGTCGGTGAAAACACGATCAATTTCAAAACTCCGTTCAAGCGTATCACTATGCTCGACGCCATCAAGGAACACACGGGTATCGACATCAGCGGCATGGACGAAGCACAATTGCGCGAAGTTTGCAAAAAAATCGGGGTCGAGGTCGACGAAACAATGGGCAAAGGAAAAATCATCGACGAAATATTCGGCGAGAAATGCGAAGGCCATTACACACAGCCCACCTTTATCACCGATTATCCCATCGAGATGTCGCCGCTTACCAAACGTCATCGGAATAACCCCGAACTGACCGAACGTTTCGAGCTAATGGTAAACGGGAAAGAACTCTGTAATGCCTACTCCGAGTTGAACGACCCCATCGACCAACGGTTGCGTTTCGAAGAACAACTCCGCCTCTCCGAAAAAGGAGACGACGAAGCCATGTTCATCGACAATGACTTTATCCGGGCTCTCGAATACGGTATGCCTCCCACATCGGGTATGGGAATAGGTATGGACCGGCTCGTCATGCTCATGACCGGACAAACCACCATACAAGAAGTTCTCCTCTTCCCGCAAATGCGCCCCGAGAAAGTTCAAAAACGAGATAACGAAGCGGCCTATACCACCATAAACATTCCTGCCGAATGGGTCGCACCCATTCAAAAAGCAGGATACCTCACCGTAGCCGACGTAGCAGAAGCCAATCCGAACAAAATGCATCAAGAAATCTGTGGCATTAACAAAAAATACAAGCTCGAACTGGCTAACCCCACGATCGACGATGTAAAAGAATGGGTAGAAAACGCAAAACGATAATCGACCATGCCTATACCCGGTAAAATAGCGATCATGGGAGGTGGCAGTTGGGCGACAGCTTTGGCAAAGCTGGCGCTTAATAATGCCGATAATATCCTATGGTACATGCGTCGAGACGACCGTATCGCCGATTTCAAACAAACAGGTCACAATCCTGTATATCTGTCCGATGTCACATTCGACACATCTCGAATACATTTCAGCTCCGACATCAACGAAATCGCCGATGCGGCCGACACGTTACTCTTGGTGACTCCATCGCCCTACATGAAGTCCCATTTAAAGAAACTGTCGGCCGACATCAGTAAAAAATTTGTCGTGACAGCGATAAAAGGAATCGTTCCCGACGAAAATATGATTGTCACCGAATACCTACAAAATTTCTATCACGTGCCGGAATCCCACTTGGCCGTAATCGGGGGGCCATGCCATGCCGAGGAAGTAGCGCTCGAACGGCTCTCCTATCTCACCATCGGGTGTAACGATCTGCAAAAAGCGAGAAGTTTCGCCGACATATTGGCGAGCCCCAAGCTGAAAACCATTATCTCCTCCGATGTAAAAGGCATTGAATATTCTGCCGTATTAAAAAACGTCTATGCCATAGCCGCCGGGATTTGTCATGGTATGAAGAGCGGAGATAATTTTCAAGCTATGCTCGTATCCAACGCCTTGAACGAAATGGATCGTTTTTTACAAGCAGTCTCCCCATGTCGGGACAGAAACATCAGCGATTCGGTATATTTGGGAGACCTTTTGGTTACCGCCTATTCCCGGTTCAGCCGCAATCACAATTTCGGATCCATGATAGGACGTGGCTACTCCGTCAGTGCCGCAAAAATGGAAATGGAGATGATTGCCGAAGGATATTTCGGTACGAAGTGTATTTACGAAATAAACGAACGATACAAGGTGAACATGCCCATACTGCAATGTGTTTATGATATACTCTACAAAAAAGTATTGCCCCGGCACGCCATTGAAAGTATATATGATACATTTCTGTAATACAACTAATATAGTGAAACTATGAAATCAATCGAATTGAACATTGAAAAAGCATTAGGCACTGTATCCAAAAGCGATGTATTCGCATTGGAAGACAAAGCGAAAAGCGGCATGGAAATGCTGCACAAAGGTACGGGTAAAGGAAATGACTTTTTAGGGTGGCTGCATCTACCCTCCGAAATAACAGAAGCCCATTTAGCAGACCTCGAAACTGCTGCAAAACAATTGAAAGACCGTTGCGAAATAGTAGTAGTCATTGGTATCGGAGGTAGCTACCTCGGGGCCAAAGCTGTTATCGAGGCTCTATCCGACTCATTCGAATTTCTTCGCTCGGAACATAAAAATCCGCTCGTACTGTTTGCCGGACACAACATCGGCGAAGACTATTTGTTTGAACTGCAAACCCTCCTGAAAAATAAATCTTTTGGCATCGTCGTCATTTCAAAATCGGGAACGACGACAGAACCCGCCATTGCTTTCCGATTGTTGAAAGAACAGCTCGAAGCACAAGTAGGAAAAGACGAAGCCAAACATCGTATCATCGCCATAACCGATGCAAAAAAAGGTGCATTGCGTAAACTGGCCGACACCGAAGGATACAAAACTTTTGTCATTGCCGACAACGTAGGAGGCCGTTTCTCGGTACTCACTCCCGTAGGACTATTGCCTATTGCCATAGCCGGATTCGACATCAGAACGCTGGTTTCCGGAGCGGTAGCTATGGAAAAAGCGTGTGGAGAAGATATTCCTTTCGAGAAAAACCCCGCAGCTATTTATGCTGCCACCCGAAATGCTTTATATCAAAGCGGGAAGAAAATAGAAATCCTCGTCAACTTCAATCCTAAATTACACTTCTTCGCAGAATGGTGGAAACAACTCTACGGAGAAAGCGAAGGAAAAGAAAACCTCGGAATCTATCCGGCATCAGTCGACTTCACGACCGATTTACATTCGATGGGACAATGGATTCAGGAAGGTGAAAGAACCATCTTCGAAACCGTTCTTTCGGTTACCAAAATGAAACATACGGTAAATATCCCTTCCGACAAGGATAATCTGGACGGGCTAAATTTCCTGTCAGGAAAGAGAGTGGACGAAGTAAACAAAATGGCCGAACTTGGGACTCAAATAGCTCACGTAGACGGCGGAGTCCCCAACCTTAAAATAGAAATACCCGAATTATCGGAACTCTATTTGGGACAACTGATTTACTTCTTCGAAAAAGCCTGCGGCATTAGCGGTTATATTTTGGGTGTAAACCCGTTTAACCAACCGGGAGTCGAAGCATACAAACGCAATATGTTCGCTTTGCTCAATAAACCCGGTTACGAAGAAGAAAGTAAAGCCATACAAGCTCGTATCTAATTAAACATAACGTAAATGTAGGAACAGCCTGCCGAAAAATTCGGCAGGCTGTTCTTTTAAAATATCTTATCAAATAAATTTTTCTATATATTTTTAATATCTTTACTCCCTATAAAACATAACCCTTAGATCATGAGAAGATTAGCTACTCTTATTTTATCGTTATGGGGAATTGCACTCTCCCATGCCGCTCTTGAAGTCCCCAAAGCTCTACCCGCAACCGATATTACTGAAAATTCCTTTACCGCAAACTGGCAATCTGTATCTCAGGCTTCGGCTTACAATTTGAATGTTTTTGCCTATAAAATGGAAGATTGCGGGACAGAAGCAGTAAAAGTCACAGAAAGTTTTGAGGGATTAGTGCCTCGTTCTTCTGGGTCAAAACAAAATAAATACATAGACTCTAACCTATCCGTATTCCCCGAAAATTGGAAAATCGACGTGAATACCGGCTCTATTCGCCAATTATATACGACCAATGTCGCCGGAGATACCACATCTGTTTATTCGGGAAAAATAGCTCTTGCATTCGATGCCACAGGCGATTCGATTGTTACCCCTGTATTACCGGCCCCCGCCTCGAAATTTTCGTTTTGGATAAAAAACGCCAATGCCACCGGAACAGTCGCAGTTTACGGATTTGACGGCTTTCAATGGCACTCTCTTGGTGAAGCCTCAACAATCAGTTATCGAAGTGGGGGAATAGCCGATTTTTCCGCCAATATCCCGGTGGGGTGTATTCAGTTCAAAATGATTTATACCGATGAAAATCCAGATCTAAACAGTCCCACGGCTATTGACGAAATAAGTTATACTTATGGCGGTATCGTAAAAACACGGGATTATCTTGTCGAAAACAAACGAATCACAGAAACGTCAGCTCCCGTAACCGGACTCAAAGACAATACCGATTATTTTTACACGGTAAAAAGCACCAACGACTCTGAAACTTCTTTGGAATCAAATATGATTGATGTATTCGGATATGCAGGTTCCCTTTCCAAACCCGTACTCAAAGAATTCACCGATATTCAAGGGGGGCAATATACAGCCAACTGGAACACAGTCATCGGGTCCAACGGATATGTCGTTTACAATGTTTATACCCACATTGCCCAAAGAGATGAAACAAAAACCATTCTCCACGAAAATTTCGATGCTTTTACGGGAGGCACGATCGATCTTCCAGCAGAAGACGACGGTACAACGAATTACGACGAATATACAACTGTCCCTGACTGGTCTGTTAATTTCGGGTGCTGGACGGAAGGCATGCTCAGTGGTATCAATATTCAGACCCCCGTCATCAGCACAACCAATACAAATGGTTGTACAATCAACGTACGAGTATATGGAGCCAAAGGAGACAAAATTGACTTTAACAACTACTACTCACAAGGTACTCCCGAGAAAATAACCAAATTTCTCACACAAGAAGGCTATAATAATTTGACAATAGACTTTAAGCATAGCAGTGAACAAATGTATATCGAATTATATTTCAGGCAACTCGATCCTATCAAAGAAATCTATCTCGACGAATTCACAATGACTCAAACTCTTTCAAAGGGAGACCGGTTTAGCTATAATTACGATTATACCCTCGTCGAAGGCCGCAGGACGAACAGTTATACTTTTACAGATCTACCCAAAGCATGGGGTGACCAATTTGCATTTCGCATGAGCGCCTATGCAGTAGTGGGCGACAATCTTTACCAATCTCAATGGACAGAACTGACAGAAGTTCCCATTCCCTCGAATATAGACAATACCCATCGAGAAAACCAAGAGATCAAGGTTATTTCCTATCCCGGTAACACAATTATACGACTTCTTGTACCCCAAGAAATTATCATCAGCGACCTACAAGGTCGAATCGTAGCCCAAGTTCAAGGTGTTGAGGGAGATAACTCCATCTCATTGAAGCAAGGGATTTATTTGTTGCGATGTGGTAACCATTGTCAAAAATTTATCTGTCGATAACGAAGAAACGAGCAAAACGAAAATCGGATTCAACATTTAGTCGATATAATTAAAACGTTCACATTTAAAATAAAACGAGATTACCTCCAAAAGATAATCTCGTTTTATTTTTATTTCAACAGCCCGATTACTTTAAAATCCCGATAGCGGAACACAGGCTCGTGTCGATTAACTATTATAACAAATTCCAATCTAAGTCCAGATTCAATCAACAAAAACTTTGAACTCGGCAACTTGCGTACCATCTTCACGGTGAAGGACTACGATATAATAACCACGAGAGAGGCTAATGTCCGTACCACCTATAAAAACATCTTCCGAGACGAGACACCCATCAAGGGCAAATACACGAACCTGCAACTGTAAATTGTTTTTACTTCGCAAGAAAAGCGTATTATCCGAACTATAATAGATCAACTCGCCAGATGTTTTAATCGATTCAACGCCACTGCCTTCCGTTTCTTCATTATCCACCCTCAATTTCATTCGGTTAAGGTCGAGCGTCAGAATACAATGATTTGTCTTGGGAAGCACAAACTTATAGTCATTTCCCTCCTCAAACGAATTATACTCATAAATAACATCATGTTCCTCGCCAAAACGAATAGGTTCATCTTTTGTCCTAGCCACATAACAACGTTCCCAAGTTCCTCTTCTACGAAGGAATTTGAAATCGCCGGCCTCTACATCTCCTTCCCAACGATATACACCCTCTGCGATCGGGGTCATCACCATAGGATGGGCATTATCCCAACCACAAGGCATAGCCGCTCCAACAGCAAAAACCGAAAGAGGAAATGGATTCTCTACCAAATCCGGTTCAAACTTTTCGACGGTAAGTGTAAGATTGAGTAAATCGACTTTCAATTCATAATATCCATCTCCACTTCGGTCAGCCGGAATAGTCCACTTATTATCCTCTCCATTCAAACGCATTTTCAAAGGTTGTCCCACCTTTCCCGAAATAGAAAAATCTCCACTCGATGCAGGGTGATATTTATCGTCCCAGCTCAATCGTTTCAAAAACATGAAACTACCGCACTCGTCACCCTCATCGTTATAGCGCATGACACCCTTATAATAGAAAATATAAGGATATGTCCGATCCACTTCTAAGGCTTTGGCATCCTGAAACTTCCAAAATTGAATCTCTCGATTAAACGGGCCTCCTATGATATACAAGTTTTTAGGCAATTCGAGCCGTTCAGCCTTCAAACTTTTTGCATTACCATCGACTGTAAGGGTCAATCTATATACATCGGTCTCGCTCGCATACCGGATACACAACCCTCGCTCGTCTTCACCGGCCTCTCGCAAAGGTATAGAATCGCCCAAAGGATTATTACTACCACATTCATGGACATACTCCGTTATACCATCGGTCAATTTAAACAAAACTTCCGGCAAGCCACCCACGTAAACAAACTCCTTTCCATCGTCTCCCACCGGAGAAAGCACGACGGGAATCTTTAATTCAGCCGTATCTCCAACAAGCCGCCAATCTGCTCTCGCAGTTAGAACAAATCCAAACAAGAGAAGTAAAACGGCCATATTCTTGCAAAATCTTTTCATATTTTTCTCTTTTTATTATTCAATGATTACGGTTATAGCTGAACTGCATGCTCTTTTCGGTACGGAAATCACGATCTTTTTACTCTCGGCATCATACTCATAGACAGCATGCGTTCCATCGGAAAAAGTGACCTTTGTCGGAGCCTCGTTCCGAGCCAAAAATTCAAGACGATAAGCCCGTTCTTCCGGCATATCGTCGAATGATCCGGTACGAGGATAAATAGTACAAGAGGTTCTTCCGTCCTCGGTATTTTGCGTAATTCTTGTAAATGTACAAGCTGTTTGATAATCAGCGTTGTTTCCGGCATCCTCATAATAATTAAATTCGCCTCTGGCTCCGGGTGTAAACTGCAAAGTGAGTGTTTCAGGCCGTTTTTTCAGGTGCATCATACGAGGATAAAGCGGAATGATAGCACCCTCGCGATAATAATAAGGAATCTGTTCACGAGTGAACGAACGAGTAACGACCGAACCACCATCGATTAACTCACCCGTCATCACTTCATACCACTTGCCCTCAGGTAGCCAAATATCTTTTTCACTGACATTCGTTCCTTTATCCGACGAAGTGACGGGGGCTACGAGTATATCGTTTCCAAACATATACTGTCCCTCATAACGGTAAGCCTCATCTGCTTCGGGATAATCATAATACATAGGACGACACATGCCCACTCCCGTATCGTACGACCAACGTGCCATCGTATAAATATAAGGTATCAAAGCATAACGCAAATAAATGGCATCACGCATCTGCTCAAAATTAGCATATTTCCAAATGCGACGTTCGATATGGCCGGCAGCCGTAGCATGTGTACGCAATATAGGAGAGAAGACCCCGTATTGAATCCACCGCAAATACAACTCGGCATCGTTGGCTCCCTCCTGATTATGACCTCCTATATCATGACTCCAATAACCATAACCGACATTAGATGCGGTAGCTGTAAAATAGGGCTGAAAAGCCAACGAAGAAAAAGTCGCTTCCGAGTCTCCCGAAAAACCGATAGGATAACGATGATTACCCAACCCACCCCAACGATGAAAGATAAACGGCCGATTTTTTGCCTGCAATTTTTTATCGTTGAAAAACACATGATTCAACCAAAAAGTATTACCTAAATTCGGTTCATTCTGCGCAATCATCCACTGTTGCCAATCGACCCACCAAAAATCGACACCGATATTTTCATGAGGCCGTAAAATATGTTCGAAAAAGGCCTCGTAGAAATCCTTGTTTTCGATATTCCAACGAATGGTACCGTCTTCGTTAGTCAGACTATCGGCCTTTATATCAGAATAACGTCCGGCCAAATCGGCATACAAAGCATCATAATTATCCTCTTTGGGGAAAACACCATCGGCCGGATGCAAATTAAGTGTCGTATTCAAATTTTGTTCATCGTGCAACCAAGAGATAAAACCGGCAGGATCGGGGAAAAGAGCTTTATTCCAACTCCAACCGGTCCACTCGGTTCCATCGGTAGAACCGGTCTTGCCATTACGATGCCAATCCATATCTATAACGAGTACATCCATAGGAATATCACGCGAACGTATTTCATTTACAATATCGCGCATATCTTGCTCGGTATAACGTTGAAACTTAGAGTACCAATATCCAAATACATAAAGCGGAGGCAACGGAATCTTACCGGCTATCTTGGTGAAATCGCCAAGAGCCTTTTTATAATCATGCCCATAACCCATGAAATACATATCAAGAGCGGCGGTATCCTTACGTTGAGCGACCCAATCCATACCCCCATTCGTATCTCTCTCGAACATAAGACTCAGACTACCGTCTTTGCGAGGTTCTCGTTCATCGATCACAGCCCAACCAACACGAGAAAGTAACCCATTCTCCAACCATTCACGCACATCGCCCTCTGCTCTATCCAAAGTTCTAGTCGTTCCTTTCAGATTATACGGGTCTTGTTTCCCAGGATACCACACCTCTTCGACCCCGTTCACATCGAGTGTAATTTGTAAATTAGGATTACAACGATCATTACTTACCGGATATGTACCCAGTTTATAACGCAGTTCCAGTTTATCGGTTGTAAGATAAAGATATCCGTCACGTTCCTCTTGGGTAAAATTCGGAACCGGAAGATGGCGATTAATGACTACAAAGGACGCGCGATCCTCAAACTGCAATTTCGCACTATATTCTATACGAATCATTTCGGGAGTCAACACCGTAAAGCGCATGTTACCCGACTTCACAATAGCCTTTTCATCGGCCATCGAATTATCCTGCGCCCCGACAGTACACGCAATGAAAAGTCCCAAAATACTTAGGAGTACATGTTTTTTAATCATAAATACATAAATTTTTAATAGAAAGATTAAAGTCGTTCTACCATTATGACACAAAAAATACACATACCCCCTACATACCTGAAAAATTTTTGCTTTTACATGTTTTGTTATACAATATCGATAATATTTTGAATCGAATAAAAAAGGAAAGGGCTACAAAATGTAGCCCTTTCCTTTTTTATTTTTTAACCATTCTATTTATTATTCCGCTTCATACTCTATGGCGTCGCTTTCTGTATCATCGTCTTCCAACGCCTGAGCATCCGTTAAGATTGTTTTCACAAAGGTTGGTTTCTCATTAAACAAAACGATAGCAGATTGATTCCCGTCCGGAGTAATAAACTCTACCTGAGCGGCAACTCCCAAAACCTCAGTCGTATCACGACCGACATAGCGAGCGATTAAATCATACGATTGTATATAATCGTCTACATTCGTGGCGACAAATTGATCATAAGCCGATTTGGCGGCCTCATACTCTCGAATATACGAAAAGTCCCTATCCTTGTCAAATTTCACATAGGCTTCATGATCTTTGGGCAAACGCTCCATAGCCTGTTTATATCCTTCTATTTTCGAAGCATAATTACGGTCATTCCCATGTGAACGCATAGCCTCTTTCAATTTTCGTTCATAATCGACACGACGAGCAAACTGGCTGTTCTCATCGAGTTTATAATTATGTTCTGCTACCTCCATCTCATATTTCAAACGTTGTTCGGTAGAAACGTAGCTATCGATAGCCTCTTGACGACCGGCTCGAAGACTATCGGCAACGGTCACTTCATGGAGAATTTCTACTTGAATCGAATCGACTTTCTCTGCGGATAAGTTTTCATCGGCCGATAGAACCCACGTTCCAGACTTCAACTCCGATTTCACATATTCTTTAAATGCACCGACATAATCCCCATCGGCTACTCCACCCCCACAGGCACATAAAACAGCACCCATTGCACACACCGGAATCCACTTACATAATAGTCTCTTCATATCCCTATAACTTTATTTCATTTCAAAAAACAGAAAAAATAAAAACAAATCTTGATAATATCGAAATACAATCCATTTCCATATTTGCAACAAAAATAGTACAAGCCCAACGCAGAAACAAGTTCGATTAGTAATGCCGAAACTCGACCTATTCTCGTATCTATTGCAAAAATAATGGATTATCACAGAATACAAACATTTATGCCTTAATTTTACATCTTGTTAAATTTTTAACAAACCAGAAATAAACCCAATATCCAATCTCAAACAAAATAAAAGTCTTTCAACACCACTTCTTTGGCTAATTATCTCAAAAGCCCTACTTTTGTAGAATAAAACAAGAAACACGACATTTTGGAAAATATCGCTATTAAAAACTATCTTTTACAGCACAACGTGCCTTGCATTACTCCTAAGGCCGCGCTTATCGATATGGACGGAGTTCTCTACGACTCGATGAAAAATCATGTCGAAGCTTGGTATCGTACACTCACCCCTATGGGATTCAAATGTTCCAAAGATGAATTTTATCTATACGAAGGACGAACAGGAGCCAGTACAATTAAATACTTGTTCGACAAACATTTCGGGAAACAGGTGTCCGATGACGAGTGTGCCGAGATTTATAAAATCAAGGAAAAACATTTCAACGCGTTGGAAAAAATCGTCCCCATGCCGGGAGCCGACCTCATGCTGCAACGAATCATCGGTAACGGCATACGCCCTGTACTGGTCACAGGTTCGGGACAAGGTTCTCTCTTAGATCGGCTAGACCACGATTATCCCGGTGTATTCGAACAGCAATATAAGGTGACGGCATACGACGTAAAGATTGGGAAGCCGAGTCCCGAGCCCTATTTAATGGGACTTTCCAAAGCCGGAGTCAAAGCGAACGAAGCGATTGTCATCGAAAATGCACCCCTAGGGGTAGTCTCCGGTACGGCAGCACAAATATTTACCATAGCAGTCAACACAGGCCCCATTCCGGCACAGACGCTCATCGAAGCCGGAGCCGATATGGTTTTCCCGTCCATGCCCGATTTCGCCAATCATGTCGACGAACTTATACACACGCTAAAAATCACCCGTTAATATCATCTGTATGGAGTCGCAAAAAATCATATTCACCGCCACACCCGGCGAAACCCTTAAAAATATGCTCGAAAACTTTTCTTTCGATACCCTTTTTATACTCTGCGACACACATACCCAAAAATTCGCCCTACCCGAAATATCGAAAAACATATCCACACAAGCCCAATATATTACGATCGAAGCCGGCGACACCCATAAAACACTCCAAACACTCGTTCACGTATGGAACGAACTGAGCCACAAGGGAGCCAGCAGAAAATCGCTTCTTATCAACTTGGGAGGAGGTATGGTCACCGACTTGGGAGGTTTCGCCGCAGCCTGTTTCAAAAGAGGAATCCGTTTCATCAATATCCCCACAACCCTATTAGGAGCAGTAGATGCCGCCGTAGGAGGAAAAACAGGAATAAATTTCAACGGATTGAAAAATGAAATAGGAGCCTTTCGCCCGGCCGATACGGTCATCGTCTCTACACAATTCTTTCAGACACTGCCACAGAACGAATTATTGTCGGGATACGCCGAAATGCTGAAACACGGACTTATCGACAATCCGGCCACCTACCGTTCATTGCTCGATTTCGACTTGTCCATGCCCGATTGGGAAAAACTTCTGCCACTGCTCAAAGAATCGATACAAGTCAAAGAACGTATCGTCGCCGAAGATCCCTTTGAAAAAGGAATACGCAAAGCCTTGAATTTAGGTCATACTATCGGCCATGCATTCGAGAGCCTTTCACACAAGCGGGAAACACCCATACCTCACGGATTCGCCGTGGCTTGGGGACTCATATGCGAATTACTACTCTCCCACCGTTATCTGAAATTTCCGTCCGAAACAATCTCCGAATTGGCAGCATACATCTATCGCCATTACAGAGCATTTCCCATTACCTGTAAGGACTACGAAACACTCTACGAGTTGATGACCCACGACAAAAAAAACGAAGCCGGATACATCAACTTCACATTATTACAAACCATCGGCAAACCGGTCATCGACTGTCACGTCGATAAGGAAGAAATATTCGTAGCATTCGACCTATACCGCGACCTATTTAAATTATAACCCCTACCGACTCTCTTGCAAGCAATTAGGAAATTTCGAAGAAAAACAGGAGTAAAAAAGTTGTTCAAAATTTTGTCAGTATAGAAAATACCACTACTTTTGCACTACCAATTCAGCGGGGTGTAGCTCAGCCCGGTTTAGAGTACGCGTCTGGGGGGCGTGTGGTCGCAAGTTCGAATCTTGTCACCCCGACTGATTTTAACCTAACTTATTGTAATTCAATAAGTTAGGTTTGGTCGTTTAAATACGACCGGGAGAAATACGGGAGATGTTTAATTCAAGGGGAGATTTGAAAAATAATCTCTTCTTAAAAAAAATGTCTGTTCAAAAAAATTTTCTGACTTCGGAGGTAATTTCTTATACGCCTCCAAAACTTTATACCGGGAAAAAAGGTAATGACTGGTATATCGGATTCAAAGCGTTCGATCCTTTGGCCGGAGCGCTACGGCTAAAAAGAATCAAGTTAAATCACATCGAAAAGATTTCAGAGCGGCGCAAGTATGCCGCCGACCTGATTACCCGTCTACATAACCAGCTCCGAATCGGTTGGAATCCGTGGATAAGCCAAAACGGAAATAGTAAAGGTTTATCCTTGTTTTCCGACGTTTGCAATAGATACCGGAGCTACATCGACAGGCTTTTTTCCGACGGGATCATTCGGCAAGATACCTATATAGGTTATGTTTCGTATTTACGAAACTTTCTCAAATACAATGATTCGCAAAAGCCTCCGATCACTTACATTTATCAACTTTCAAAATCTTATATCTCCGAGTTCCTCGACCACATCTATATAGAACGTGAAAACAGCCCGCAAACTCGGAATAATTATCTGACATGGTTACGAGTATTTTCGGGGTGGCTGTTAAAACATGGATATACAGAACACAAGCTAACCGACGGTATCGATAATATTTCCAAACGGAGTATCAAAAAAGAACGGAAACTTATAGAAGAAAACGATCTTATCCGCCTACTCGACTATTTGAATACCCATAACCGGCATTATCTGTTAGGTTGCTATCTTTTATTTTATTGTTTCGTCCGGCCGAAAGAAATAAGTTTGATAAAGATAAATGACTTCTCGGTTAAGTGCGGAACCCTCCGCCTACATGCCGATAATTCCAAAAACAGGAAAGATGCCGTTATCACGTTGCCGAATAAGGTGCTTAAACTATTAGTCGACCTAAATGTGTTTTCTTTTCCGGGCAATTATTATCTATTCTCAAACGGTTTTATCCCCGGTAAAGATTTCCGAGATAGTAAACAGTTCCGGGACTATTGGATTCGCTTTGTCCGAAAAGCTCTCGATTTCCCGGCATCATACAAATTCTACTCCTTGAAAGATACCGGGGTGACATCGATGTTACGGGCGCGAATCGATAACATATCGGTCCGTGATCAAGCCCGGCATTCCTCTATTCTCATCACGGATATATATACGCCGCACGACATCGAGCAGGCCAATCCCATTATTCAGAAGTTCGACACTGTTTTTTAATTATTTATGTACATTTGCAAAAACTATTCAGATATGGAACAAAAGAGTGAAATCGTATTATACCAACCGGAAGGGGCTATAAGTCTGGAAGTCCGTTTAGAAAATGAGACCGTATGGCTGACACAACAACAGATATCCGAACTGTTCGGAACAGGGAGGCAAGCGATAACCAAACATCTAAAAAATATCTTTGCCAGTAATGAGTTAGACGAAAATTCAGTATGTTCCATTTTGGAACTAACTGCCGCAGATGGAAAAAACTATAAAACAAAAGTCTATAACTTAGACGCTATTCTATCGGTAGGCTATCGGGTAAACTCAAAAAACGCTACACTTTTCAGACGTTGGGCAAATTCTGTTCTAAAAGATTATATGTTGAAAGGTTATTCCTTAAACCATCGGTTTGAAAGATTGGAAGACAAAATCGATACCCGTTTCCAAAGATATGACTCCGAAATACAAAGGCTCAGCAACCAAGTAGATTTTTTCGTCCGCCATTCCTTACCGCCGATAGAGGGAATATTTTTTGCCGGCCAGATATTCGACGCCTACAAATTCGTTTGCGATCTTGTCAAGTCAGCCCGAAAAAGTATCGTCCTTTTCGACAACTATATAGATGAATCTGTCTTGACTTTATTCGGGAAACGAGAAAAATCGGTGTCGGTGGTGATCTATACGGATAAGATCACTCCGCAATTAGAGCTCGACATCAAGCGATTCAACGCCCAATATTCGCCTGTAAAGGTCAAGTTATACACAAAGGCTCACGATCGGTTCCTAATCATCGATGGGGAAATCTACCATATAGGCGCTTCGCTGAAAGACTTGGGAAAGAAACTTTTCGCCTTCTCGAAAATATCGGCTATTCCGCCCGAAATCATATATAAACAAATCGACTCGTGAACGTTATGCGACCTCGTACCGATAAAATAGAAATCTCCGGTAATCTGCTTACAGGGGTATTCCACATCTACATCTTCAAACAAGATAATGCCTATATCGCCTATTGTCCTTCCATCGATTTAGCCGTCTCCGGGAACAGCATACAAAATGCGGAAGAGTCCTTACAAGAATCCATGTCGATACATCTCGATTATCAGATAAAGAATAAAGTACTCTTGAAGGACTTGAAAAAGCACAAATGGAAAGTCCGATATCTTATTAAAAACAAGAAAAGCCGGTGATTGACCGGCTTTTTCATTTTTATACTTCGGTAGTTACGTTAAATACATTCTTGTTACCCGACCGACTTTAATCCAATCAAAGTTAGAAATTCAATACAACAAGGGAAATTTATCACCAACAAAAAATAATTGCTAATAATTATTTCGATTATTCCCGATAATTAGTATTATAATAACAAAGCCAAACAAACATCTAATTATCAATATTTTACAAGAACCACAAATCTTATTTCCATTTATTTTTCAGGGTTACCTGAAATAGCGAATATACCGCCAGCGCAATGATGGATTTCCATCATTTCTCCGTTTTCATCGTCGGTCGTCACCTGCTTATAGTGACGCCAGACAAGACCACAGGGTGGAAAGGAGAACAAGATGGCGACAGAGCAACTGCGGTGGGGCGTGAGCCCCCTGT
>NZ_JAIJHU010000087.1:0-7175 GCF_022723415.1 Barnesiella sp.
TTAGAAAATGTCGGCAAGGAAAGCAGTGTTTCCATAAGGAAATATAGGGAGAGTGCCCGCAGGGCGAGGGGGTTAAAACAAAAGACACATAAATTCCAAGAACAAACCCTCCGAAGAAAGTTCAATCATGCCATAAATCAAAGATGGCAAGACCATACATTTGCCTAAAAAAACAGAAGTATGGAAACACAAGAACAAATTTTGAAAGAACAACGGTTGAAAATAGAAACACTCCGGTATCGAATCCTGTTACGATACTACGAGTTACTGCTCACATTAGATGTAATGACACAACCCAACGAAGTGAAAACATTGATGGGGTATATCAACACACTCGAACGCTACGCCAAAAAGTATGAAACAAAACCCGTTAAAAAGAAATCGGGAAAGCGAAAAGAGCATATCGACGAAATACCGGTAACCGATGAAAATACCGGAAGCGAAGAAACGGATTATATGCCCGACAATCCGAGTAACCTTTTCGACCTGTTGGAGGACAGCGACGAGACATACCCTCCCGAAGCCGATGTGTTGCCCACCGACATAGACGACTTTTTAAGAGCCGGTTATGCCCGTTATCTGAAACAAAAAGAAAATAAAGAGAAAAACAATCCGGCTCACCCGCAATTAGAGGATTCTCAACCTTGAAAAAAATGTAAAGACCGAGAACAAAATGCGAGAAATAATTGTTATCTTGCAATAGATATAACAGTATAAAATTATGCCACACCGTCTTTTCGTTCTCCTCTTTGGAATATTATTCATAGGTCTCCTCCCCGGTTCGGCTCGACAATCCCCGGACAAAATATGGCATAAACTCGATTCCATTCAAAACTATCGGACCGAGTTCACATATACAGTGACATTACCACTCACCGATTCGGAAATAAACTATCGGGCAGAACTCTCCTATCGAAAAAATCCAATCGACACACTTTGCGGATATTCATACTTAATCGATTACAAAGCCGAGAACGATACATGCCCGTATGCCAATTTTATGGCTTACGACAACGGCGATTACTTCCGGTTCGACCGTGATCGGCTACGAGAATATCATCATCGCGAAGACAAAGAACCGTTCGCACATAAAGGTAACAATCCGGGAGTACACCGTTCGGGACTGTTCACCGAACTTTTCCCGGCTGAAATATCCCGACAATTAAAAACATTCGTCGGGAAAAAAGATTGTCTCGTACAATTTTTCCCCGACACGCTTGTACAGGACCGTCTGTGCGACGCCATACTCGTGAATGACTCCATAAAGGGCGAATTGTCCCGAACCATACTCTATACATTCGACACCCACGACGGGATGCCCCTATATCGGGAAACCGAAAATAATCCGGGTCATTTAGGTTCGCAAACCGTTACTGTAAAATATTCGGGAAACGATACGGATACGAAATTCCCCTCCGACTATTTCGGTGAGACCAACCTGCTGAAAAATTATGGAGAAATATTCCTCCGATTCCGCGAAGGCACTTATGCATCCTCCGACCGGGTAGGACAAAAAAGTCCGGAGTTTTCCCACAAATGGGGTGAACATCGGTTTTCTTCCGATCAGTTGAAAGGACAAAACTGCCTGCTCTTATTCCTCGACGAACGAGGCGAATTTTGCAAACAAGCCCTACAAATAGCCGAATCCGTATCCTTGCAAGAAAATCTGACGCCGGTTATACTCTACATAGAGAAACAACCCGAGAACATAGAAAACCGTTCGGGAGCCATCATACTGGAATATACCGGAAAAACAGCCAGCGAGTATGGCGTGACAGGCTACCCCACCCTCTTCCTGCTCGACCCCGAAGGCACGATACGATTCGTAAAAATAGGATATTCCCCGCTACTGGCCGAAGAACTCGAACTCGCCGTCAGGCAAATACTACACGACCGGCCCATACAAGCGCAGAAAAACAAATAGTTTCATCTATAAATTAACAACAATGGAAAAAATCACTTTCAAAGGCACACCCGTACATACTTACGGTAAATTGCCGAAAGTAGGAAGCCAAGCTCCCTGCTTCACACTTACTCGATCCGACTTGACTGAACTTTATTGTCACGACCTCAAAGGACGTCGCATTGTACTGAACATCTTTCCAAGTCTCGACACTTCGGTCTGTGCTACTTCGGTGCGTAAATTCAATGAGCTGGCAGCATCTCTGGACAATACGACCGTCGTGGCCGTCTCCAAAGATCTACCTTTCGCCCAATCACGCTTTTGCACGACCGAAGGCATTAAAAACTTAATTGCCGCATCGGCATTCCGTTCGCCCGAATTTTCAAAAGATTACGGCGTGGAAATGGTAGACGGCCCGTTAGCCGGACTATTGGCCCGTGCGGTCGTAGTCATTGACGAAAATGGAAAAGTCATTCACGCTGAACTCGTCCCCGAAATCGCACAAGAACCCGACTATGAAGCCGCTATAAAAGCGTTGAAATAGTCCACAAAGAAATTTTCTCTCCTGCACAAATTTATAACGTGCGACAGAAATAATATAGTAGAGGGAAGGAGAACAATATCCACAGCAAAAGAAACGGATTAGTGCCTCACCCTCCTTATATTGTTTTGCAGAGCAGAGGGGTTAAATGTCCGATATAAACCGACTGATGAGAGGCTGTTTTCACTCCCTCCGTCACTACGTGACACGGCTGGGGAGAAGGGTAAATACAATTATCTCATTTGTTAAAACGATGTAACAGAAGGGCGTTAAACCTCCTCCTCTGTGTTTTTGCCACGCAAAAATATAGGGGAGGTGGCACACAGTGACGAGGGGTTAATCTCTCAATCAGAAATTACTATGAAACCTTTCTCACCCCTCTCCTCTGAAACTTTCGTTTCTTCGGTGTCTCCCCTATTGCTTTCACAGCACAAGAGAGAAGTGCACAATGCTATCCTTATGCCGAAACGGAAACGCCACTTTCAATCCTCTCCCCCTGCTCATCGCAGATGAGATAGGGGGAGTGCCCGTAGGGCGAGGGGGTTAAAACAATAGTAGAATAAAGATGTTTGGGAATTATACACTCCCCCTGCGCGCTATTACATATCGAATCGGTTGATGATCCTTGCAATTTCAAGCACATCGGATTCGTTTAGATAGGCCGACATCGGCAGACTCAATACCTCATCGGCAAGCTGTTCGGCAATAGGCAGAGGCAATCGATTGTATTCTCGATAACACTGTTGTTTGTGTGGAGGTATGGGATAATGAATGAGAGTGCCCACCCCTTCCGATTCCAAATAGCTTTTCAGCCGATCCCGCTCGGAACATCGTACGACATACTGATGCCAAATGTGTTCCCCCTCACCTCCCGGTTCGGGAAGTACGATTTCCTTGCCATGTATATGTTCGGAATATACCTTTGCGACAGCGACCCTACGGCGATTATCCTCATCGAGATATTTCAATTTCACCGACAAGAATGCAGCTTGCAAATCGTCCATGCGGCTGTTCACCCCCTTATAAAGATTCACATACCGCTCTGCCGAGCCGTAATTACCCAATGCTCGGACCACTTCGGCCAGTTCCCCGTCATTGGTCGTCACTGCTCCCGCATCGCCCAATGCGCCCAAATTTTTGGTCGGATAGAAACTCAATCCGGCGGCATTACCCAAAGCTCCGGTATGAAACGAGCCCTGCAATCCCGCCACCGGCGAAACCGCACCGAAAGCCTGAGCGTTATCCTCTACAATTTTCAACCCGTAACGGGCAGCTACGTCTTTCAGACATTCGTCCCAACAAACCCGACCGTACAGATGGACGACCATAATCGCCCGCGTGCGAGCGGTTACAGCCCGCTCCACCAAAGAAGTATCGAGATTGTATGTGTGTATCGACGGCTCGACGAACACAGGTACGAGCCCATTGTCGGTAATGGCGAGAACCGAAGCCACATAGGTATTCGAGGGCACGATCACCTCGTCGCCCGGCTGCATGACACCCATCTCGATGTATGCACGTAACATTAAACGCAAGGCATCCAACCCGTTTCCCGTAGCTACCGCATAGCGACAACCCAGATATGCACATAATTGCTCTTCCAACCGGGACACGTACTTCCCCCGGATATACCACCCGCCCTCGATAACTTCGGCGGCGGCGGTCTTCATCTCCTCCATATAAGGAGCATTGGTTTCTCGTAGGGATAATTGGGGATATTTCATCTATCGGCTAATTTCTTTAAACTCTTGATAATCGCGAATATAATCCGACTCTTCGTAATAATCGGAAGTCAGCACCAAACAGACCGACCCAGAAGAGAAATTATTGAGTACCCGCCAGATACCCGGCACGATAAGCAGCCCGTAGGAGGGTCGGTTCAAAGTCACCGTACGGGTGGAGATGCCGTCGTCGAGAATTACATCGAACGATCCACCGGCCGCCACCAACAACTGGTAAAGTTGCTTGTGTGAATGACCGCCCCGTTCCTCTCCGCCCGGCACATCATACAGATAGTACACCCGTTTCACGGCAAAAGGCAGGTCGATGTCATTCTCCACCACAGTGATGTTTCCATTCTCTCGCTCGTGCTTGGGCAATCGTATCAGTCGGCAATCGTCCACCGAAGCTCTTTTACTCATCATTCCTTCCTTTCAATAAAGTGCGGTACTCTTCAAAATCTTCTATATAATCGCCGGCATCGTACAAAGTCGACGACAATACCAACGCCAGCGAATTGGTCGAGAAGTTATCCAGCTCGCGCCACATCATGCGGGGCACATACAAGCCGTAATACGAACGTGCCATGTGATAGCGCCGAGTCTCCGTGCCGTCATTCAACACGATGTCGAAGCTGCCCGACAAGGCCACGATAAACTCCTCCTGTTCTTTGAAAGCGTGGCCGTTGCGATGCTCGTCGCCCGGCACATCGTACAGCCAGTAAGTACGCGCTATCTCGAACGGAATATGCCGTGCACTCTCGATGAACGACAGGTTTCCCCGCTTGTCTGCCACTTTGGGCAACTCGATCCATCTCACCCGGTCAAAGCTCATCGTTCGCCAGTCTTATCAAATATTGTCCATACTGGTTTTTCTTCATCGGCTCGGCGAGTCCGAGCAAATGTTCCTTGTCTATCCACCCCATGCGATAAGCGATTTCTTCCAAAGAGGCCACTTTCAGCCCTTGTCGGTGTTCGATGGTCTCGATAAAGTTCGATGCCTCGTACAGCGATTCATGCGTACCGGTATCGAGCCAAGCGAAACCTCGTCCCATCAACTGTACGCCAAGAGCCTGCGATTGGAGAAAGGCTTGATTCACCGAAGTTATTTCCAATTCTCCCCGTGCCGATGGTTTCACCTGCTTGGCAACCTCCACGACCCGATTAGGGTAAAAATAAAGACCGACCACGGCATAGTTGGAACGAGGCTTTGCCGGTTTCTCCTCGATACTGATCGCCCGTCCGCTTTCGTCGAACTCGACTACACCGTAACGTTCGGGATCGCCCACCCGGTAACCGAACACCGTCGCCATTCCTTTATCGGCATCGGCAGCGGCCTGTCTCAGCATACGGGTAAAGCTCTGCCCGTAAAAGATGTTGTCGCCCAACACCAAGCACACGGTGTCGTTCCCCACAAACTTCTCCCCGATGATAAACGCCTGCGCCAGTCCATCGGGCGATGGCTGCTCGGCATACTCGAAACGCACGCCGAACTGTCCGCCGTCTCCCAACAATCTCTTGAATCCGGGCAAATCGGTAGGAGTGCTGATAATAAGTATCTCACGAATACCAGACAACATCAATACCGATATGGGGTAATAAATCATAGGTTTGTCATACACCGGAAGCATCTGCTTCGATACTCCCCGAGTGATGGGATACAATCTCGTGCCGGAGCCTCCGGCCAATACTATGCCTTTCATCGTTCGTATTTTATTAGAGCAATCAACGATTGCCGTACATTTGTTCGTAATATTTCTGATAATCGCCGCTGACTACTTCGTTCACCCAATCTTGATGATCGAGATACCAACGCACAGTTTTCTCTATCCCCACGGTAAAGGGGGTCTCGGGATACCAGCCCAATTCACGGGCAATCTTCGACGGATCGATGGCATAACGCATGTCGTGCCCCGGACGGTCGCCCACGAAAGTAATCAAATCCTCGTTAATATTCTTCACATCGGTCTTCAATACCCTACGATATTCCGGTTCTTCCCGCATGATACGGGCGATAATATCGATGATGAACTTCACGATATTGATATTCTGTTCTTCGTTGAATCCGCCCACATTATAGACTTCGCCGATACGGCCGCGTTCCAATACGGCATCGATAGCCTTAGCGTGGTCTTCCACATAGAGCCAGTCGCGCACATTGTCGCCCTTACCATAGACCGGGAGTTTCTGACCGGCCAATATATTCTTGATAATCAGAGGTATCAATTTTTCCGGGAAATGATAGGGACCGTAATTGTTGGAACACCGGGTAATATTCACCGGCATGCCGTAGGTTTCGTGGTAAGCCCTCACGAACATATCGGCACTCGTCTTCGAAGCCGAATAAGGAGAACGGGGATCGAGCGGTGTCGTCTCCGTAAAGAACCGTTTGCCATAAGTATGCAGGTCGGTACGTCCGGTCACCACTTTGCGCACATCGACATCGGTAATTTCCAACGGCTGCGGGTCGATATAATCCTTAGACAACGAGCCGTAGACCTCGTCGGTCGATACTTGCAAGAATTTCTTTCCCTCGGCATAGAGAGGCTTCCCTTCGGAATCTTTTCCCCTATACCAAGCCTTGCGGGCGCAATCGAGCATATTCTGAGTGCCCAATATATTCGTTTCCAAGAAGAGCTGCGGATTGGCTATACTGCGGTCTACGTGCGATTCGGCCGCAAAATTGACCACATAGTCTATATCGGTTTCGGCAAAAATGTTCGCCACCAATTCGGCATTGCGTATATCCCCCTTTACGAACCGCACTCTCGAATCGGCTATTTCATCTTTAATAGTACCCAGATTCCCGGCATACGTAAGTTTGTCCAAAACAACCACATATATATCTTCTTCGTACTTTTTCAACAAATATTTCAAAAAGTTCGCCCCAATAAATCCGGCCGCACCGGTGACCAAATATCTTTTCATAACCTGAAATTTAAAATTCGCTGCAATTTACAACTTTTTTAAGAAATAATCCAATACGAAATATTTAGAAACTGTTTTAATTTTT
>NZ_JAIJHU010000088.1:0-7165 GCF_022723415.1 Barnesiella sp.
TCTTTGACATATTAAATACAGCGTCGGCACGGAGAACGTGACTTTGGAACTTGTTGTGATTCGCTTTCAAATTTGTATCTTTGACATATTAAATACAGCGTATTTGTTTATGATTTTGAATTGGTAAAGGTTGTGATTCGCTTTCAAATTTGTATCTTTGACATATTAAATACAGCGGAAACACCGTCAATGTAAATAACAAATGTGTTGTGATTCGCTTTCAAATTTGTATCTTTGACATATTAAATACAGCACGAAACGAATGCCAAGTATGACAATGCCAGTTGTGATTCGCTTTCAAATTTGTATCTTTGACATATTAAATACAGCAATAAATTATTTTTTAAGTTTAGATAAATTGTTGTGATTCGCTTTCAAATTTGTATCTTTGACATATTAAATACAGCGAAGGGAGTAACGATACACTGAAAAAACAAGTTGTGATTCGCTTTCAAATTTGTATCTTTGACATATTAAATACAGCCTTTGTAGTGTAACAAAAAACAAAGAGCTAGTTGTGATTCGCTTTCAAATTTGTATCTTTGACATATTAAATACAGCAATTGCACATCACAATGATACCAACAATCAGTTGTGATTCGCTTTCAAATTTGTATCTTTGACATATTAAATACAGCCAGATCAATGTAAACAATCAAAGCAAATGTGTTGTGATTCGCTTTCAAATTTGTATCTTTGACATATTAAATACAGCTATTCAATCCTCGGTGTCAGCTAAATGGTCGTTGTGATTCGCTTTCAAATTTGTATCTTTGACATATTAAATACAGCAAAAATAAATAATTCTATAAAATAAGTGTGTTGTGATTCGCTTTCAAATTTGTATCTTTGACATATTAAATACAGCATATAGCTATTCGTAATATTTTATCATTCTGTTGTGATTCGCTTTCAAATTTGTATCTTTGACATATTAAATACAGCCTATGGAAGCGGTAAACCAAGCTAATCTGGGTTGTGATTCGCTTTCAAATTTGTATCTTTGACATATTAAATACAGCTGATTCCTTCTGGTGATATTGTTAAGGTTAGTTGTGATTCGCTTTCAAATTTGTATCTTTGACATATTAAATACAGCCCAATTTGTATAGTCATTTAATAGTCAAACAATTACACAACCAATTAGAATTAAAAATTAAAGTTGTATTTCATCAAAAAGCCGGTTAAAAAACCGGCTTTTTGTTTTTCAAAAGAGTTCGAGCTGTTGAGGTAGAACCTGTGGCTTTACCTCTTTCTTCCCATAGAAAATTTCCATCATACCGAATTGTTTATCAGTAACACAGAGAATACCTACTTTTCCAAACGGCGGTAAAGAAAGCTTCACCCGGCGGATATGTACATCGGCATTCTCCCGACTAGGACAATGCCGTACATAAATGGAAAATTGAAACATAGTAAATCCATCTTGCAACAGTTTCTTACGGAAGTCGGCATATAATTTACGTTCCCGTTTCGACTCTGTTGGCAAATCGAAAAATACCAATACCCACATAATACGATATTCGCTGAATCTATCCATATTAATTATAATTCTGGATAGATGATTTTACGTAACTCCCCGTTAAAACATTTGTATAAAGAGGCGGTAGTTTGGGCGACTGCGACCATCAAAGGACTACGCCGCCCTTGAATACCTACCTCTACCACCGGTAAAGACAATAACTTTGCTTTCAATTCGGTCGTTAACATCGAATAGTCTTTTCCACTTTCCATGATTTCACAGACCAAGCCATCGACATAGGGGCGATAAGGCTCCATCACATCATCGGCCAAACAATATGCATTATAACGGTTATGATGATGTATGCCCAAAGTAGGTAACAATCCACTAATAACGAGCGACCGGGCGACAACAGCCCGAAGAATAGCATAGCCATAATTGAGTAGATTGTTGGGGGGATCGCCGTCTCTGTCTCTGCGAAAACTATCGAGGTGAGGGAATATACTCGACCAATAATAGGCGGCAGCCCGTGCTTCCATATTATCGATGTCTCCGCTACGGACTTCGCCCACCCATGCCCGCATATTTTTGGCTACAATTCCCCGGCTCTCCAAAATTGCAGCTTGATTGGCAATCTTTTGCTGCACTGTCTGTTGCCAAAGTTGCTTTTTCAAAGGTAACGAAGCATTAAGTTGGTCTCGGAACCGTTCGTTTTGTGTCGTGTTCCCACAAAGGGGTAGTACGAGTCCCACAGGCAAACGACTTTTATCGCAAGTGATAATAGCGCAATTATTTTCGAGAAGGGCTTCGAGCAATCCTTGCGTGATCGTTATCTGCGAATGATCGAGTACGACCACTCCTATATCTTCGACAGGAATCGTCCGCTCTGCCTCTTTTTTGAAAGTATCGGGTAATGTGTCGTTATTCGACACTTCTGGCAGACGCAATACCAGCTGTGCATTGCGCAAACTCAGATACGAAGGATTCCCAAAATATAATGTGCGTTTGATCATACCGCTTTCCCATTTATGGATATTAGCATTCCCAATCTATCAACCTTTATGGGGATACAACTCTCTTTTATCATTTCATCGGTTCTGGCTCGTTCTGACTTATTGTTACTACCGAGCTCTATTTTTTGAAGAACAGGTGCGGCAACAAAAGCAGGCACAAAAAAGACTTGATACCCCGTGCAGCTTACCATCTTATATATTCTATTTCTATCTAACGGTTGACTTATTGAATCAGTTTCTGACTCCTCTTTGGTTGGCAAATAGACCAAATCATTCGGAGACAATATAAATGCCGGAGGATTTCCATTTTCATCATTAGGAGCAATACTTAATCCTTGTTTCAAATTACGAATAACATCATTCAACGGAATAGTCTTAAAAGTTCGCTCTTTATGGCACTCTCCACGATCGTTCTCCACTTCTTTCTCATAAACAGCAAAATACAAATTGGTGCCTTTTGCTGCCTCAACAAATTTCTTGGACTTATTTCCTACTGAGCCTAACGGGAATTTCATCGTACTACACTCATATATACGCACCTTATATATAGGCTTATGATCTTTCCCATTATTCAATGTCTTTATTGTTCTGTTCATTTCATCTATACCTTCTGGGGAGAATGCAAGTACCGGATCATTACCTTTATTTTCAAGATGCCTAAACAGAATCTTTTGAATACCTGTATCGGTTATGCTTTCTATTATTTTTTTAGCTTTCTCAAAATTGGAAACCCCACTAAACAAACTAATAAGATCGTTTCCAAAACGAGTTGCAAAATAACGATTTTTAGGTAATTCTGTTTGAGGATCTACTATCTCACGAGAATAATAACGCACCTCTATTTTCGACAGATTCACATCTTGCCAAACATCTTTATTATCCTCGAAATATTTTTTTATTCGCTTAGTATCATAGCCTTTACTCTGCAACTCTAATATTTTTGACCTTAAATCTTTTTCTACAATTCTCTTTGGATTTGTCAATGCTTCCCTCAACGAAACAAATCTAGTTCTCCATAAAAACACCTCTCCCGAAACGGTCTCTTTATGTAAAGGCTTCCTTATCGACCAATGATCGGCAGACTTTTGTTCTTTCCATTCTTTTTCGGAGGAATTATCTTTCCAATGTTGGAAATAATTGACTGTTTTGTTCAACACTCTCAGATTCTGGCGAAAGCTCACTATCACATTTTTTAAAGCGAACTCAACATCTCTTGTAAATTCTTCCCACGGTTTTAGAAATTCTTTCGGTACTTCCCGTTCTTTTAGTTTCCCATCTTGTTTGTACGACACATTCTCATATCTACGTAATTTTCTTGACAATTGATGCTTATTAGCATTATTTTGAGTATTTGAGCATTCGTTATTCAATAAATTCACATGATCACGAGTGGTACAAGCTATGACAATAGCATCCATAGCATGATGTCTATGGTCTATGCGTTTTTTATTGAAACCTTTTTGATACATCAATGGCATACTCGGAATCAAATGTCCTTCCTGATTAAAGGCTGTAAATTTTTCACCATTATCTGCTCTTATTTCCTCTAACCGCACAAAGCGAGGCAAAATAATATGATTCCATACATCATTCACACCCCAATCTTTTTTCAATCTATCGGTAATCGCACCGTTGCAAGAGATTACATTCTTAGAAACAGATTCTTGTTCATCATCTTCACGCACAATATTGGATAATAGATTCCGAATATATTTGCTTATATACCGGCTGTCATTCAACTGTCGATGACTAAATTCAGTAGGAATATCCTCGGCCAAAAGACGTTGCATTTTCTGCTTATTACTTTTATAATGCTCTTTTACGAAATCTTCATATTCTTCTACCGAAAAGATTCTCACGTTCCGTCCTCCGCTTAATTCTACAATTTCGCCACCTTTTTCTTTAACAAACTCATATCCCAACAAATCGCCTTTCTTGGCATTGACTTCGGCCTCACATATAACCTTGTTGGTAAATGAATCATCAAAGAAACGAGCTTGCGGAATTATATGTTCTATCTGATAGGCTGGTGTGAACAATTTTCCTAATGGTATTATTTCGCCTGTATAGGGAGAACGATACTTTTGCTCTAACCAACATTTATAACGAATTATTTCGTTCTTGGTCGGACGCTTTCCCTCTTCACTTTCATTGAATTTTTTCAGTATATTCTTTATTTCATCTTCTATTTCAGAAACACTGCTCAACACTCCATCTTCATAGATACGCAAAATTTCTTGTTGTGCAGGAGAATATGGACGAACATTTTCAATTCCAAGTTCCGGGTTCATAAATTCATGGAGTAACGCTTTGATGCGTAAATTGTCATTTTCATTCCTACTGATAATAGCACTGCGTCTTGCCCGTTCTTGGGCTGTTTGTTTCATATCCCTCCCCATTTCGATATGAATTTCGTCTATGGAACCTACTCGTCTCCAAATGTCCCGAACTACACGAAGTGTTTCCATAATCACTTGTTCAACTATAGGATTACGTAACGTGTGTTGTTTAAACTCTTTCAAGAATTTATCAATATCTTCAGGGCCATTCCACTTTTTAATTGTTTTAAGTTCCGAATGGCGATCATAAACGATATAACAAGCGAGCCACAGTGGTAACCCTTTGAATTGAGAAATATCGGTAAGAGAAATTGATTTTTCTCTTGTTCTTGCTCTGATAGTCTCGTCACACTCTCCATTAAGAATCTTTTCGATACGCTCCTTTGTATGATTATCAATAGATTCTAAATTCCAATATTTTCCTCTTCGCATCAAAGGCAGCAACTTGCCAATAGCCTTTGCCGAATACGAGCCATACCCACTTTCCAGTTTCACATTTTTTATTTTCTGTATCGTCTCATCGGAAAAATATACACTCAATCCAGAATAAATCCCTTTTGTTGACACATTTTTCGAACTAAGAGCTTTATCTATCTCAGACTGTGCTGAAACGGAATAAAGCAAGTGCCATATTTTTAATTCTATATCTTCCGAAAGAGCTTCTTTTTCATCGTTCAATAACTTTTTCAAAATAGAACTACGAGTTTTATTACCGGGATATTTTTTATCCTCTACATAATTCCATCGATATAAAGACACCGTATCTTCCGTCTTCGTCTTTTTAAGGCCTAAATGCTTCAACAAATCTTCTTGCGAAACCTCTGCCCGTTCATTAAGCCATTTGAACAATTCCACATAAGCGCTTTCATCTCTCAAAAAATCACTTGTTACATCAACGTTAAACTGCAATTTGCCGTCCACCTCTTTCACTTTTTGATAAATCCTTAAATTGGAAATAAACTGCCATATCCGAAATTCTTGGAACAGAGGATGGGATTTTGCAATACATTTCCTTGGTTTACTTTTTTTCTCCCCATTTTCTATATAAAAGGATTCTTCATACGGGCAATTATCAATCAAAGCCTTTTTGCTTTTCAATGGTCGTTGATAAAACAATATGTCTTTTATGAATAACGAAGTAAAATCCCAAGTTCCAATAACTCTTTTATGTGCCTCATTTTTACAATAAAGCAATTCTATACATTGATGATACAATTCCCTATCTTGTAATTCAAGATGGAATTTTTTTTGATTTTCCAAAATTAGAGATAACTCGTTTGTATAGTTTTCTCGTTCTATGGTTCGAATTAATTTTCCTTTAATTTTTTGATCTGGCTTTTGTAATAACGTATCATAAATATAAGTCCCCACTGTTTTACCAGATGATTTAATATCTACTTCTGTCTTCTTTTTGACTAACATCCAATCTTCTGGTTTCGGGATACTAAAAGAACGCTTCACCTTTCCTTCTTTATCAATCTGAGGACTCCCGTTATTATCGAGAGTTGTCGTTACGATAAACTCTTTAACTTGCCCTTCCCACTCATCAATGGGAACACTGCTAGCCCTACGATATACCCAATAATCATCCGTATCTCCCAAACCACTCTCTAAATACACATTATACCATGTGTCCTTTCCCTTTTTCTCTCCTGTGTCTTCCACTCGAACAACTTTCAAGGCATAAAATTCTATTTTTTTACCCTGAACTTCTTCATCTTCTCCACGAAGTTGAAAATAGCCTCGCTTTTGATTAAAATTTAAGAGTATCCATGCCAGCTCTTCTTTGGAGATCTTCTCAGTCAAAGCTTTTTTACGGAGATAGTAAATTGTCCAATCATAAGGCACTTTACGTCCATCTAACAATAATTGCGGTTGTGAGTGTCTAAAATCTTCCAACATTTCATTAAACGAATCTAAAAAAATAAATTCGTTCTTTCCCATCTTATCTTTTTTCCATGAAAGTTTTACCTCATTATCAAGAAAGAATTTACCATATTTATCAATATTTTGAGAATAATGTTCTGGCAAAAATCCCATACAATTCAGCACTCTTAACAACCTTTCTCTTCTCAATAAATACCTTTCCCTCAATCTTCTAGCACTTCGGTAACCTGTTCTTTCTCTTGTTTGAGACACAGAATTTCCGTTTTCAAAATTGCCCAAAGTTGCTTGATCCATAGGAATAATCCTACTTCCTGCAAGATCTATGCTTTGTAAGATTTCCTTTCCATCTTCATTTTTCAATGCTTTTACAATAGCCCAACCTATACTATTCGAGCCTAAATCCAATCCCAAAATGTTTTTCATGCCTACTATATATTTTATGGTATTATTATATTTAATATGTA
>NZ_JAIJHU010000034.1:0-38028 GCF_022723415.1 Barnesiella sp.
TTATTCCGAGACAGATTGAGACCTATGTTGAAGCAGATTGGAGTCCGAGATATGCAGTCAATAGCGGGCTATTGACAAAAATCAAGGGATTCAAGATGCGAGACAGGGGCACAATATGGCCGGAACATACCTACTTGCAATGATAATATCATTTCTCAATAAATTTAAAACAGCTTCTAAATACTACACGACAGATACTATCTGTTCGCATTTAAAAAAAGATGCCAAAAAATTTAGTCTCTCACGAAAAAAATAAGTCGATTATTTTGGACAAAACAGTCTTATTCACGTCCTTTGCACCCGATTTTTTCAGAAGGTCCGCGAAAATCACGCGGCCTCACTGCTCAATAGGTAATTAAATAGAAATGAAAAAGAGTCTTATCGCACTGGCATTCGGCACATTAGGATTAGGTATAGCCGAATTTGTCATGATGGCTATACTGCCTTATGTAGCAGCCGATCTGCACATCAGTATCCCGACCGCCGGACACTTGATTTCGGCCTATGCTCTCGGTGTTTGTGCAGGAGCGCCCATGCTTACCCTCGCCCGTAAACTCCCGTTAAAAAATATTTTGTTAGGATTGGTGGCGATCATGATGGTAGGAAACATCTTTGCCTCACTGTCGCCCAACTACTGGACTATGCTTGTCGCCCGATTCATATCGGGGTTACCACATGGAGCCTATTTCGGCGTCGCATCGGTTGTCGCAGAGAAACTTGCCGACAAGGGAAAAGGCTCCGAGGCAGTCTCTATCATGATTGCCGGCATGACCATCGCCAACCTCTTCGGAGTCCCGTTAGGAACATCGCTCAGCACGTTGCTATCGTGGAGACTCACATTCATGCTGGTAGGAGTATGGGGTATCATCATACTTTATTACATCTGGAAATGGGTTCCCCAAGTCGAAGGACTACCCGATACAGGGTTCAAAGGGCAATTCCGTTTCTTGAAAACCGGAGCCCCGTGGCTTATTTTGGGAGCTACCATGTTGGGAAACGGAGGCGTATTTTGTTGGTATAGCTACATAAATCCCCTCCTTACGAAAGTTTCCGGATTTTCCACAGAAAGCATTACCCTATTGATGGTATTGGCCGGATTCGGTATGGTAGTCGGGAATCTCTTGGGCGGGAAGTTGTCCGACAAATATACTCCCGGACGTGTAGCCGCCTCTACCCAATTCATACTCTTTATGGCATTATTGGGCATTTTCTTCGTAGCCCATATCAACTGGCTCACAGCCCTGCTCATGTGCCTCTGTACAGCCGGACTGTTCGCCGTGTCGAGCCCTCAACAAATCTCTATCATTCACTTTGCCAAAGGAGGCGAGTTACTGGGAGCAGCCTGTATACAAGTGGCTTTCAATCTCGGCAATGCCATCGGTGCGTATATCGGAGGTCTACCCCTGCAAGCCGGACTGGGATATCAATATCCCGCCCTGATAGGAGCGCCCCTCGCCTTAGTCGGGTTTATCCTCCTCACGCTGTTTTACAAAAAATACGAGCCGAAGAAAGCGTGATATTTAACCACAGAATATGCAAAATACAGTAGAAGCTGTTTTAAATTTATTCCGAGACAGATTGAGCCCTATGTTGAAGCAGATTGGAGTCCGAGATAGGCAGTCAATAGCGGGCTATTGACAAAAATCAAGGGATTCAAGATGCGAGACAGGAGCGCAATATGGCCGGAACATACCTGCCTACAATGATAATATTATTTCTCTATAAATTTAAAACAGCTTCTAAGAGTGAATGTTCCCTCAAAAAACGAGTATAAAGCATTGCATAATTACAAAATAATACCTACCTTTGCCCCCGCAAATAAAAAAACATTATACTAATTACGTTAAACTAAACGAGTATGAATCATTACGAAACCGTTTTCATCTTAACTCCCGTTTTGTCTGATGTACAGATGAAGGAAGCGGTAGAAAAATTCAAAACGATTCTCACCGAACAAGGCGCAGTAATCGTGAATGAAGAAAACTGGGGATTGCGCAAACTCGCCTATCCTATCCAAAAAAAGACCACCGGGTTCTACACCCTGTTGGAATTCGACGCCGAACCTTCTGTCATCGCTAAATTGGAAATCCAATTCCGTCGTGACGAACGTGTAATCCGTTTCTTGACATTCAGAATGGATAAATTTGCAGCCGAATACGCAGCAAAGAGAAGAAGTGTTAAATCGTCTAACAAAGAAGAAGTAAAGGAGAACTAAAAAATGGCACAAGCACAATCTGAAATCAGATATTTGACCCCTCCCTCGGTCGACATCAAAAAGAAAAAATACTGCCGTTTCAAGAAAAACGGTATTAAGTATATCGATTACAAAGATCCCGAATTCCTGAAAAAATTCTTGAACGAACAAGGCAAGATCCTGCCCCGTCGTATCACAGGAACTTCGTTGAAATTTCAACGTCGTATTGCACAAGCTGTGAAAAGAGCCCGTCACTTGGCGCTGCTCCCTTATGTAACTGATATGATGAAATAATTAAACGAAGGAGGAATTTAGCATGCAAGTAATATTGAAAGAAGATGTCGCTAACCTCGGTTACAAAGACGATGTCGTTACAGTGAAAAGCGGATATGGTCGCAACTACCTTATCCCGCAAGGAAAAGCAGTGATCGCTTCTCCTTCTGCATTGAAAGTTCGCGAAGAAGATTTGAAACAACGCGCTCACAAGCTCGAAAAGATCAAAGCTGATGCTTTGGCTTTGGCTGCCGCTCTCGAAGGCGTGTCTCTTACCATCGGTGCTAAAACCAGCTCGACCGGTACGATCTTCGGTTCTGTAAACAACATTCAGATTGCCGAAGCCCTCGAAAAATTGGGACATATCGTAGACCGCAAACAAATCGTTATTAAAGATACGGTTAAAGAAGTGGGTAACTACAAAGCTATTGTAAAACTTCACAAAGAAGTCAGCGTAGAAATCCCCTTCGAAGTCGTTGCCGAATAATCATCGAAACTTCTTATAGTAAGAACGCCCGATTTTGTCGGGCGTTCTTCTTTTTAAATTCCCACTTATTTATCAACACGACACGTTTTGTCGTTCTGCATCATTATATTTGCACAAGAAGCAAAAACAAACAGATATGGCAAAACTCAGTCAAATACGACGCTTGGCGATACTCATCAACAAACTATCGGCAGTTCGATACGTCCCGACAGACGCACTCATCGCACACGTAGAGAATACCCTCGCCCTATACGACAACAAAGATTCGAACTATTCGCAACGAACCATGCAGCGCGATTTCGGACTTATCGACGAAATGTTCGGCATAGTCATTCGTAACGACAAATCACGAGGATACTACATTGCCGAACTCGACGAGATGACCGACAACTACAAAGAACTACTGCTCAACTTCGAGCTGCTCAGTTCTATCAACGCAGACAGTGTTTTGCAAAAATACGTCCTCGCCGAGCATCGCCATAACGCCATACGGCACGAACTCATCGCTCCCCTCCTAAAAGCGATACGAAAAAGGAATCCCATTGAATTTGACTACACCTTAGTACGCCATAACGGAAAAATCGTTCACAAACGGCTCATGCCCCATTTCTTGAAAGAATCGCAATACCGATGGTATCTCATCGGCTACGACACCGACAGCAAACTGAAATCGTTCGGAGTGGACCGTATCTCGGCGATAAATATTCTCGAAGATACACAATTTCTCCGTGACGAACACATAGATATCCCCTCCCTCTTTCGGGAAAGTTACGGGATATGGAACAATCCCGAAGACCCCGTGGAAGAAATCGTTCTTAAATACGATTCGGTCGATGGAGCTTTCGTGAAAACACTACCCCTGCATCACTCGCAACAAATACTCTCCGAAGACGAAACAGGTATCACCGTCAAACTGCGACTGCGCATTACCAACGACTTCGTCATGGAACTGCTTTCCCGCAGCCGATCGGTCGAAGTAGTCGCGCCACACACCCTGCGCACCCGCCTGTACGATACGCTGCGACAAGCCGCCGAACGAAACAAACCTATTGAAACAGAGTGCGACTAAGTACTGAAAATCATTAACGATACGAATAAAATACCGAATAAAATACAATACCCCAAGACTTGTTATTACAAATCACCCAGACATTCTACACTAAAATTATCGTTATGGGAAATATCGAAAAAATCATACAGGCAAAGATATTCAGCTTATACAAAAAACAAGCCTTATATGCTTTTAGCGGAAGCTAATCGTTTACTTACCTTTACCCGTTTAATCGCTGATAACAAAGCCTTGAAAAAATAGTAGAATCAGGACTGATTCCTCACGCCTATCAAATGCAAAAATCTCCAAAACAATGGAGAATCCCTTTATCAGAAAAAGGGAAGGCGGAAAAAGAAAAATTGGATAAACAGAATAAACAAAGAGCAAAGGAAAACCAATATACAATCCAAACACAAATATTAAACCAACCAACTCTTTGTTGCCCGTTTTGTGAAGATACCGATATAATTCCGGAACAGTTTCGTTCGGAGCCATGTTTAATATGTCCAAAATACCAAGCAAGAAATGGATGTGAAGGAATGAACAACGAAAATCAAATATTTTATCTCGATGAAAACGGGAATCTAATTTATTAAAACAAACTTAACTACAAATATAGTGAAACAAATTAAATGATACAGCTATGAAATTCAACACTATCGATGATTTGAAAGCCGCCGGTTTCGAGGGATTCATTCCGGTAGCACAACTGCAAGCCGACAGTACGGCAATCCCCCGAACAGCCGGTGTGTATATGGTCGTCTATACGGGGGAAAATATTCCCGAATTTCTCTCCCGCGGTACGGGAGGATTCTTTAAAGGGAAAGATCCCAATGTGTCGATAACCGAGTTGGAAACCAACTGGGTAGAAAATACATGCGTGGTCTATATCGGAAAAGCTGGAAAGTTAAAAAATTGCAAAGCTACCATTCAAAGCCGATTAAAACAATACTTAGACTTCGGTGCCGGAAAGAAAAGCGGACACAAAGGCGGCCGATACATTTGGCAAATAAAAAATTCCGGCAATTTGCTGTTGTGCTGGAAACCTACTCCCGACGAAGATCCCGAAACGGTCGAAACCGCACTCATCGCCCGATTCAAAGAACAGCACGGGGGACACAGACCTTTCGCCAATCTCAAAGATTAAAGGCAGAGGGGATCTCTATGTAGAGTCAAGGCAGAAGTTCTATTTTGCCTTGATTCCCATTTTTAGACAAATTACAATACTTGCAATATGAAAAAATCTCATTACTACGACATTGCCGAGTATTGTGGAGACAAACTATATTGACAATCGTTTTACAAATCCAGTGGTATCCGGTACAGACGACACAGCAGTATCTCTTCTCGCCCGATAGGGTAACAGTTCTTGCAGCCTCTGTTCCAACTTTGTCACCGTCAGGTTACGGGAATCGATGGACCCATCGGGGGCAATAAGCATAAAATTGGGAACCGACACCAGAGCATATCGGGTTTCGATTACATCGGGTTCCGCGGCCGCACAGTGATGTGAAGGCAATCCCAAAGTTCTCACTTTTTCTCGCCATATGTCCCGTTTTTTATCCAACGAAACAGACAAAAAGGTCGCGCCCCGATAACCATACGCCCGATACAGTTCTCCGAATTTCGTCATATCCCGGCAAGAAGGCTCGCTATCCGAACGCCAAAAGCCAATAGCCGTATATCTCGCATATCCTATATATCCCGACAGATTCTCTTTCCGTCCCGAATACTCTATCAATGGAACATCTACATACGGATTTCCCGGCTCGACTTTATCGGCGTTACGCAAGCGCAAAGAAATATCGGACAATATCTGCGCATTCTTGCTTCGCCCACCGAATCCCGACAAAAGGCTTCGCAACTCATCTTCATCGAAACGGCTTTGCATCTGTTCCAGCACCCATATCGCAGCCGGTGAATAATGATTCAGTCGAATAAACCGGTAGGCCAGCTTCTCCTCTTGGCTGCTCAAACGAAAATCTTCATCGCACATCGATTGTTCCAAACCGGCATCCATCATACGCTTCTCCACCTGTTCGACGTAATGGCTATGCAAACAACGGCGTAAAGAATCGAGGCGATACGCCTCCCGTTTATATTCCTCGAATATGTTATTCTGCTCCGTCCCTGCGACACTTGAATACGAAGTATCCATCACCGCCTCCATCGCTCCATTTTCCAACACAAATAACACGGGCACAGCCAAAGAATCGAGATAACGGTTAAACCGCAGATAAGCCATAATCGGTTCCTCCTGTACTCCGTGAAAAGAAAAAACTCCGCCATCGACTATCGCACTGTCCAAATTCACCAATTCATCTCCGTTACTATGAGACAAATAAACGACATTCCCGTCAGTCAGCGAGTTAACCACTTTTCCTGTAATCACGTATGACGAATCCGTTCTATCCTGACAACCGGCGAGCAATAGCAGAAAAAATATCCAATGATATACCTTATTCATACTCTATACTTTGTAACTACAAAGATAGCGAAAGGTGAGAGCAGAGACAAACGGAAACCCCATTTCCGATTTGGCTATACCGAACCGCATCCTATCTTCGTACTCACAAAGATAAAGAAGTTTTCAGGAACCATCTCAAATCTTAACTCATTCATCTCGGCAGCAATCGGCTTTTTTTGTAGTTTTGCTTAAAGAACAAAAACGACCGGAATCATGAAATTTATAGGAGCCCACGTAAGTGCTGCGGGCGGTGTAGAAAACGCTCCGGTAAACGCACATGCCATAGGGGCCAAAGCCTTCGCCTTGTTCACAAAAAATCAAAGGCAATGGCAATCGCCTCCGTTATCGGACAAAAGCATAGAACTGTTCAAGGAGAATTGCGAAAAATACGGATTCTCACCCCAATATATACTACCGCATGACAGCTACCTAATCAACCTCGGACATCCTCAGGAAGAAGGGCTGACCAAATCTCGGGTGGCTTTTCTGGACGAAATGCGACGTTGCGAACAGCTGGGATTGAAACTATTGAATTTCCACCCCGGCAGTCACTTGAAAGAGATTTCGACCGACGAGTGTCTAGCCCGTATCGCCCAATCGATCAATTTGGCTCTCGAAAAGACCGATGGGGTTACCGCCGTTATAGAAAACACGGCCGGGCAAGGCAGTAACGTAGGATTCAAGTTCGAGCATTTAGCGGTTATCATCGACTGGATAGAGGACAAAAGTCGTGTAGGAGTCTGCATAGATTCCTGCCATGCTTTTGCCGGAGGTTACGATTTGGCGACAGCCGAAGGATATGATGCGACTTGGCGGGAATTCGACCGGATTATCGGATTCGAATACTTGCGAGGAATGCACCTGAACGATGCTAAAAAAGGACTCGACTCCCGTGTAGACCGTCACGACAGTTTAGGCGCAGGCGTATTGGGTATGGGGTTCTTTGAACGATTAATGCAAGATAAGCGTTTTGATAACATACCGTTGATTCTCGAAACTCCGAATGAGAACCTTTGGCCTCAGGAAATAGAGAAACTGTATGGCATGACCTTCCCGGAATAAACAGAACAACGGATTTACAATAAACCCAATGCTCCTCTCTTTTCGATGGAATGAGAGTAAAACCCGATTTAAGTTTCCGAAGGCTATGGGATATTAGTTTCGGATTCTTCGGCGTTCAGATAGCCTATGCTCTTCAAAGCGCCAACATTAGCCGGATATTCGCCACCTTAGGGGCCGATCCGCATAATTTAAGTTATTTCTGGATACTTCCTCCGTTAGCGGGAATTATCGTACAACCTATCGTAGGCGCATTGAGCGACCGCACTTGGAATCGTTTCGGACGACGTATTCCATACCTTATCGCCGGCTCGGCCATTGCCGTAGCAGTCATGTGCCTATTGCCTAATGCCGCTTCATTCAAGGGATATATCCATGCAATGTGGTTCGGGTTAATAGCCCTCATGATGTTGGACACATCTATCAATATGGCCATGCAACCTTTCAAAATGTTGGTAGGCGATATGGTCAACGAACGGCAAAAAGGACTCGCTTACTCCATACAAAGTTTCCTTTCCAATGCCGGAAGTTTAGTCGGCTACTTGTTCCCTATCCTGTTCACCTATATCGGTATCAGCAATATCGCAGCCCCCGGAGTTATCCCCGATTCGGTAATTTTCTCTTTCTACGGAGGGGCAGCCATATTGATACTGTGTACCCTCTATTCTTCGATACGGGTGAAAGAAATGCCACCTGCGGAATTCCAAAAATTTCACCAAATTTCGGACAAAGAACTGACAGAGAAGAATAATTTCATATCCCTACTGCGCCACGCTCCGAAAGTTTTCTGGACGGTCGGTCTCGTTCAGTTTTTCTGTTGGTCGGCTTTCATGTATATGTGGACCTATTCCACAGGAGCCATCGCCGACAACGTCTGGCACTCGACCGATCCGGCTTCTCCCGGCTACCAATCAGCCGGGAACTGGACGGGCGTATTATTCGCCATACAAGCCATAGGCTCGGTATGTTGGGCCCCGCTTCTCCCCTTGATAAAAAACAGAAAAGCGGCATATAGCCTCAGCCTACTTATCGGCGGAGCCGGTTTCACACTGGTTCCTTTCATTCACAATGCCTATCTGATGTTCCTGCCTTTCTTCCTCATTGGTTGTGCTTGGGCAGCCATATTGGCTCTACCCTTCACGATCCTCACCAATTCCATCTCGGGGAAAAACATGGGAGCCTATTTAGGACTGTTCAACGGCACGATCTGTGTTCCCCAAATTCTCGCGGCCTTAGTAGGTGGTTCTCTGCTACGATGGTTAGGCGGTAGCCAGCCCGTCATGTTGGGGATTTCGGGTATTCTGTTATTCGCGGGAGCTTTGTGCGTATTTGCAATCAAAGAAACATTCGTACATGAAAGTGAGACAGAACGTATCGAAAAGGGAGATTAACAGACTTTCAATACTAAAACAAATATAAGCTCCACTTGATATCATCAAATTAATTTGCTCCTGCCCTCGTTTGCACTATCTTTGTATCACCATAAATATATAAACATGAAGAAAATAGCCAAAAGTCTAACCGACTTGATAGGGAATACCCCTCTATTGGAACTCTCGAATTACAATAAAAAACATGAGTTGAACGGAATACTGGTCGCTAAACTGGAATACTTCAATCCGGCCGGGAGTGTAAAAGACCGTATCGCTTTATCTATGATAGAAGAGGCCGAACAAAAAGGGCTGTTGAAATCTCATGCCACAATTATAGAACCCACAAGCGGAAATACAGGTGTAGGTCTCGCATTCGTTTCGGCAGCAAGAGGCTATCGGCTCATACTGACCATGCCCGATACGATGAGCATGGAAAGGCGCAATCTGCTCAAAGCATTGGGAGCACAGTTAATCCTTACTCCCGGTAGTGAAGGTATGGCAGGAGCCATTCAAAAGGCGAAAGAACTGAATGAAGAGATAGAGGGAAGCATCATTCTGCAACAATTCGAAAACCCTGCCAATCCCGCCATTCATGCGAAAACAACGTCCGAAGAAATATGGAGAGACACCGAAGGCAAAATCGATATATTCGTCGCCGGAGTAGGTACAGGAGGAACCATCAGCGGCGTAGGAACCGGACTAAAAAAACACAACCCTGCTATAAAAATCGTAGCCGTAGAACCGAAAGACTCGCCGGTTCTATCGGGAGGTAAAGCCGGATCCCATAAAATACAGGGCATCGGCGCCGGGTTCGTTCCCAAGACATTCGATGCTTCCGTAGTCGATCAAATAATCCCCGTAAGCAACGACGATGCCATTCGCACCAGTAGAGAACTGACAGCGGCAGAGGGTCTATTAGTAGGTATCTCCTCCGGAGCAGCTGTTTTCGCAGCTACCCGATTGGCTCAATTACCCGAAAACAAAGGCAAAACAATCGTCGTACTTTTACCCGATACGGGAGAACGTTATCTGTCGACAGTGCTATACGATTTCGAGGGATATGCCTTGTAAAAGCCCCTATCTCCCGCTACGTTCAATCAATTCCCGAAGGCGGGTATTAAATACCCCTTCTTCCAAAAGCTGTTCTATCGACAAGTGCATGCGGTATCGCCAATAGTGACGGGAATGAGCCGGTATATTTATCCGCTCCTCCTGCGGATTTTCCCGACGTAACCGCCCGTCTATCGACAGCCAATCCTGTAACGGTAAAATAGCAAGCATCGAAGGAGAAAAGAGATTCAACTCGACTATCTTCTCGCAAATCCACGGTTCACAGAAAGAAGGAGCCTCGCCCTGTTCGCCGAGAATTTCATTGAAAAATCGTTGTGTTCGAGCTCTATCCTCTTCCCACCATACCCTTATTCCCGACATATCGTGAGTCGAGGTCGTACATACCGATCGATAAGGATAAGCCCATGTATCCCCAAATTCGCGCCAAGACTCCTTAGGCATTCGTTGTATTTCCAACGAGAGTATCTGTAAACGCTCCATCACTTCGGGAACGCAGTGCGGGATCATTCCCAAATCCTCGCCACAGACCAGCATGTCGGTCGACGATATGAGAGCAGGTAACTTCCGCAACGCCTCGTCTTTCCAAAAAACATCGTGACGATGGTAATAAAAATCGTCATACAAACGATTGAAACAAGACTTCTGATCTTCATCGAGGCTATGATAAACATGTGTATGCTGAGCCGAGATACGGGGGTGATAATACCCCGGACGATCGGGATCTTCGAGGAAAAGGACATCGTCGATAAGCCGCATCAACCCGTCTCTTATCAAAATACTCATATCGTCACTCGCCCCGGAGAAATATCCGACTATCTTACGCTGAGTATCGACCAAGACATTCAAATCCCATCGTCCGTCTCCCTTATGTACCAAGAACCGCTCTTTCACTTCTCCGGTATATGCACCGAAAATCTCGTCCAAAAAATCTTCCCGAATATAAGGAACCGTTTGCCACGAAGCATCAAAACGGAATCCGTATCCCTGCAACTCTTCGGGAGAGAACGGTAACGCCGGATTAAAGTGTCCCAGCAGACCATGAACGGCATTGAACGGAATTTCCCAAATTCTGAAAAAGCCCAAAATATGATCAATCCGGTAAGCATCGAAATACTCCGACATCTTGCGCAACCGGGCTTTCCACCACGCATATCCATCACGAGCCATGACCTCCCAATTATACGTTGGAAATCCCCAGTTCTGGCCTTCTATCGAGAAATCGTCGGGTGGCGCCCCTGCCTGACTATCCATGTGAAAGAGTTGCGGATTGACCCACGCATCGACACTGGTACGACTGATTCCTATGGGAATATCGCCTTTCAAAACCACTCCTGCCCGATGGGCATACTCCTTGACTTCGGATAATTGAACATGCAAATGATACTGAATATAATAATACAATGCGACCGATTTATACCACGGACTCCACACGGCACAATAGTCGGCAATGGCCGATTCATCGTAAAACGAATGTTCTTCCCAACAGCTAAAATTGGCAGTTCCGAATCGGTCTCTCAAACTGCAAAATGCTGCGTAAGGACGTAACCAAAAACTATTATCCCGAAAAAAGGCTTTGAATCCGTCGCTCGATAGCGTAGCCTCGCCCTGCTCCTCGAACAAAAGTCTCAAATATTCCATCTTCGCACGGTTCACCCGCTCGTAATCGACATCGGGCAACCGGTTCAATTCTTCTCGTAACGCATCGAAGCGGGCTTGCTCCACCTCGTCGTTCAAATACCCGACTTCGGATAACCGAAGGTACTGCGGATGCAGAGCAAAAGTAGAGTTGGCATTATAGGGATAGGAGTCTTGCCATGTACCCGACATCGTCGTATCGTTCACCGGGAGTAGCTGTATAAACGACTGTCCTGTTCTTAACGCCCAATCTACCAAATATTTCAAATCGATAAACTCCCCTATGCCGAACCCATAATCCGTACGGAGAGAAAATACCGGAATCGCCGTCCCGGCTCCCCTCCACTGCGATTCGGAACCGTTGAAGCGAAGTCCCGAAACCACCACGGCCTCAGAAGGATTTTGCGGTTTCTCCCGGCAAATACGGTTCTCTCCCGTCTCCCAAGCAACAACTTCCCGTTGATGGGTACGCACGATAACGAACTTATACTCGAACGGGAATTTCAGTTGTCTCCCATCGAGGGTTATCTGCCACTCCGGAAAAGCAGAATCATTCAATAACGGGGCTTTTAAAACGTCCCAATCGCCCAATTCCGGACAGTCGCCGACCATAACGAGCCTCTCATCGGGCCTTAGTTGCGGCGCATCAACCTTAACGGTGAACGTCCCCTGTTCTATCGTTTCTACGACAGAATCGGCGTGTTGTCGAAAGAATATACCTTGAATGAATGCCGATGAATAAAAAGGCAAATTGGCAGGAACATCGCGCCATCGATCGACCAAACGATATTTCCCGGCATTCCTCCCCGGAGAGAAACTATGAGGACTCCCCCATTCCCGACGGATTCCCTCCCCGGACTTTACCAGATATTCATAATGGAACTTCTTTGCAGAGGCCGGAAGTTCCATTGTATATTTCCATAGGCCGTCACCTTGATAATCCATCATAACAGCCCGATTCTCTTCATTCGCACCAAGCTCATCTATGTCCCCGGAGAGAAATAAACTTTCGCCCCATCGAGTATGATAATATATCTCGAATATTATTTTCATCGCTATATCCTATATTTTAATCATAAAGGTAAGAACTTTCCGATAAAACAAATGCTCTTCTTCATACCTTTTTTCTAAAAAACAAAAGCGAACCTATGATAGTTCGCTTTTGCCTTTTGGTCTATATTTGTTGCTCGAATATTATCCACATTTGGAAGTTCCGCACGACGTACAGATGAGACAGCCTTCTTGATAAATGAGCGTCTCATTTCCGCAATGAGGACAAGTCTGCCCGTTAGCCTTAGTCCCATTGGGCAGATATTTCTTCAACGCTCGCTCGACCCCGTTTTTCCAACTGTTGATAGACTGACTATCCAATTCAAGGCTCGAAACCAATTTCAATACCTGCGGAATAGGCATTCCGTACCGGAGAACCCCCGATATCAGCTTGGCATAATTCCAATATTCCGGATTGAATTTATCGGACAATCCCTCGATAGTAGTCTTGTAACCACGCTTATTGGAGAACTGGAAGTCGTACCGCTTCGTACCATCTTCATTCACAGCTTTCACAATTTTTCCCTTGACTACATTCTTCGGACAAAAAATACCGTCATCGTCATCGGCCAAACCGGTAAAGATCTCGTACGGTTTACCGTCTTTCAAACCGACAAAGGCAATCCATTTTTCTTTATTATTCTGGAAACGAACCACGTCTGCCTCCAACTCGATAGGACGGACCAATGTCTCGGCCGGTTGATTAATAGCCGCAACGGGTTTCTTCTCCTCCTTCTTGGCTGAGATGAGAACTCCCGACCGGGAACCATCGCGATAAACAGTACACCCCTTACAGCCAGAACGCCATGCCTCTACATATAGCTGACCCACCATCTCTTCGCTGACATCGGAAGGTAAATTGATCGTCACGCTAATCGAGTGGTCCACCCACCTTTGAATGCGGCCTTGCATACGAACTTTCTGCAACCAGTCGATATCGTTAGCCGTAGCTTTATAATAAGGCGAACGAGCCACCAACGCATCGACTTCTTCCTGTGTATAATTCTCTTTCACTTCGATACCATTCACCTGCATCCAAGTGATGAATTTATGATGATAAACCACGTACTCTTCAAAAGCATCTCCCGTCTCGTCAACATAGTCGATACGAACCTCTGGATCATTGGGATTCACTTTACGGCGACGGCGATAAACAGGCATAAATACCGGTTCGATTCCCGATGTAGTCTGTGTCATCAAGCTCGTTGTTCCCGTGGGTGCGATAGTCAGACAGGCAATATTCCGACGCCCGTACTTACACATATCCCGATATAGTTCCTCGTCTTCCTTTTTCAACCGATTGATAAATGGGTTATCGACTTCCCTATCGGCATCGAAAATCGAGAAAGCCCCACGCTCTTTTGCCATCGAAACAGACGAACGATAAGCCGCAAGCGCCAACGAACGATGTACTTTTTCTGAAAAATCGGTCGCCTCTTCGGTTCCATAACGAAGTCCTAACGCGGCAATCATATCGCCCTCGGCAGTTGTACCCACACCAGTACGACGCCCTTGCAAAGTGCGTTTTTGAATCTTGTACCACAAGTTAAGCTCTGTACATTTTACCTCGTCGGTCTCTGGATCGGATTTGATTTTCTCTATGATCTTATCGATTTTCTCCATTTCGAGATCGATGATATCGTCCATCATTCGCTGAGCCAATCCTACGTGTTTACGGAACAAATCGAAATCGAAATAAGCCTCTTTCGTAAAAGGATTGACCACATAGGAGTACAAGTTTATCGCTAACAGACGGCAACTATCATAAGGACACAAGGGTATTTCTCCACAAGGATTGGTCGACACAGTTTTGAAACCTAAGTCGGCATAACAATCGGGGACAGACTCTCTGATAATGGTGTCCCAAAATAGAACTCCGGGTTCGGCCGACTTCCAAGCATTATGTACTATCTTTTTCCAAATAGCCTGCGCATCGACCTCTTTCGTTACTTTCGGATCGTCGGAATCGATAGGATATTGTTGCCGATAAGCTTTTCCGGCAATGGCAGCCTCCATAAAATCATCGTGAATCTTCACCGACACATTAGCTCCTGTCACCCGTCCTTCGACCATTTTGGCATCAATAAACGATTCCGAATCGGGATGCTTAATAGAAACCGATAACATTAAAGCTCCCCTACGACCGTCCTGAGCAACTTCACGCGTGGAATTGGAATAACGTTCCATAAACGGAACCAAACCCGTAGAAGTCAAAGCCGAGTTTTTTACCGGAGACCCTTTGGGCCGAATATGAGACAAATCGTGACCGACTCCTCCCCGACGTTTCATTAATTGAACTTGCTCTTCGTCGATTTTTATAATCCCTCCATAGGAATCCGGTGCTCCGTCGAGACCGATTACAAAACAGTTGGACAACGACCCTACCTGATAATTGTTTCCGATACCGCTCATAGGACTTCCCTGCGGTACGATATAACGGAAACCTTTCATTAAATCGAACAGTTCCTGTGCCGAAAGAGGATTAGGATATTTTTGCTCTATACGAGCAATTTCATTAGCGATACGCCAATGCATATCGTCGGGAGTCTTTTCATAAATATTCCCATACGAATCTTTTAGAGCATACTTGTTAACCCACACACGAGCCGCCAGCTCATCGCCTTTAAAATACTCCAACGAGGCCTGATATGCTTCGTCGTAAGTATAAACAATTGGTTCCACGAGATAAAATGTTTTTCAGTTTTCGTTAATTTACTTAATTTAGACAAAGGTTTCTTGATGAAAAAGATTTACGGTGCAAGTTTATAAAAAACATTCTACATACGCAAACAATATCATTTTTAAATTTTCAATTTTCAAAAAGTTTCCCAAATCAAACAAATAATATTCTAGTTATCAAAACATTATATTTTCAAGAAGCTTAAAAAGTTTCCAACTTTAAAAATCAACTGTAAAAATAAGAGCAATATAAAAAGAAACATCTCGATAAAAACAGTTTATAAATTTTCTTTTTTTACAATGAGAAGGAATAAAAAGAGTTACTAATAATTAGTAACCGAAATAAATAACTTATCAAATAAATTTTTAATTTTGCAATCGAACATCTAACCTCTAATAACTACCTTTATATGATATCGTCTTTAAAAGAAAGAAGAACTATACGGAAATATCTCAATAAGGATATTGACGAACAATTACTCAATGAGTTACTCGAAACAGCATTTCGAGCCCCCACGACGCAAAATATGCAAGTTTACAGTGTTGTCATAACCCGAGAACAGGAGAACAAAGAAAAGTTAGCTCCGGCTCATTTCAATCAACCCACTGTAACCAGCGCCCCTGTCGTATTAACTTTTTGTGCCGATTTCAACCGATTTATTAAATGGTGCGAACAAAATCATGCAGAACCGGGATATGACAATTTCCAATCCTTCGTCACGGCAGCTATCGATGCATTGCTTGTAGCTCAACAGTTTTGTACAGTAGCCGAAATTTCAGGATTGGGTTGCTGTTATCTGGGAACTACCACATATAACGCTCCTCAGATAGCGGAAATATTGCGTCTGCCCAAGTTTGTCATTCCTATTACCACTCTTACGGTGGGTTATCCCGCAGATATACCTGCGCAAATAGAACGACTTCCCATCGAAGCGATTCTTCACCACGAAGCATATCAAGACTATACCCCCAAAGCAATACATCGGCTCTACTTCGAAAAAGAGAATTTGGCAGAAAACAAGAAATATATCGAAGAGAACCATAAAGAGAATTTAGCCCAAGTCTTCACAGACGTACGTTCTCCCCGAAAAGACAATGAACTATTTTCAAAAACATTCCTTGACTTCATCGTCAAGCAGGGATTCCGTTTACCTGATTAAAGAAGAAAAATAAAAGAGCTCTTGAAAAGGAGCTCTTTTATTTTTCTTCGAGTAATTTATATTACTATCCTTGAATACGCTGCTCTATCTCTTCCAAATCGCTGCGCAATTTTTTATCGACACCTACCTGCTCCGATATAGTCTTGCAAGCATGCAAAACCGTAGCATGGTCTTTTTTCCCTAACACATCACCGATTCCTGCCAACGAAAGAGTGGTATATTTCTTTGCCAAATACATTGACATTTGGCGAGCAACGACCACTTCTCTCTTGCGAGTACGCTCCAACAATCTCGACGTTTCCAGTCCATAATATCCGCAAACAGCCTCTTTTATCGAATCTATGGTGATCTGTTTTTGAGTCATCTTTACACTGGCAGCCAACACTTGATCGGCCATGTCTATCGAAATCTCTTTCTTCAAGACACTCGAACGTACCATAAGCGATACAATGACTCCTTCCAAATCTCTCACATTATCGGTGACATTACGAGCTATATAGTCAATAACCTCTTCGGAAATAGACAATCCATCACGACGGACCTTACTCATCAAGATATCGTATCGTAATTCATAGTCAGGGCGTTCGACCTCGGCCGTCAAACCCCATTTGAAACGAGTCAGCAGGCGCGATACCATACCCACCAACTCAACCGGAGGCCTGTCGCAAGTGAGCACTAATTGCTTATTGCTCTGATGCAAATGATTGAATATATGGAAGAATGTATTCTGCGTCTGAGTCTTCCCGGCAAATTCCTGAATATCGTCCATCAACAGAACATCTATACTCTGGTAAAAGCTGATAAAATCGTTCACCCGATTATTACGAACAGCATCGGTATATTGCACTAAAAAATCATGAGCCGATAAATATAACACACGAGAAGCCGGATTATTCTCTTTAATACGCAATCCTATCGCTTGAATCAGGTGGGTTTTTCCAACCCCCGACTCACCGAATAAAAACAACGGATTAAAGGTGTTTCTCCCCGGGTTTGCAGCAATAGATTCTGCTGCCGTACGTGCCAGCATGTTACTCGCCCCTTGATAATAGCTTTCAAAAGTATAGATAGGGTTCAGGCGGGGATCGAGCTCATCGTAAACGCGTTGTTTGAAAGGGTCTAAAAGATCGGGCATCGACTGCTGCATCTTCTTTACGGCAGTCGATTTAGTAGTAGCGGTCAAATCGACGGTAGCTTCCGGCTGACGAACGATTTGTACACGATACAACAATTTCACGCTTGCCCCGTATATGCGAGGCAGAACCTTTTTCAGCAAACTGAGATAATGCTCCTCAATCTGCTCAATAACGAAATGTGAAGGGACAAGCAAAGTCAACACATTATCATCAAACCCCAAAGAGACTATCGGCTTGAATAAACTATCGAAAGCCTCTTCGTTTATATTGTCTTTGATAATTGTTAAACATCGGTCCCACAACTGAACATGCTGTTCTGAACCCATTTTTATGTAAATCTTCTATCAAAAAACTTTTGTGAGTACAAAATTCAAATTATTTTTCATCAAAAACAAATTCAAAAATATTTGCTTTTTACAGTTCTAGCACAAACAATTGATTACAAGGTGTTTATAAAACCCGACCATACAAAGCAAATTATCTGACATAGAAAATTATTATCACACTTATTTACAATATCTTACAATCTTCCACATGTTCTACGACAAAAATCGTTCCCTTTATACGAAATTTGGAAATAAACACATATAAGCGTAGCTCTGGGAAGATTACAAAAAAATTACACGGCCCTCTTTATTTATAATGATTCTAAATAATAAAAATATTCACGAAATCAAAATAGAGAAAAATGAACATAACGTTTCGGATTGAGTCTTAAATCTATCATCAAAGAATCTACGCTCCCCAAAACGCCATTCGCTTTATCGTACAGCAACCGGTCGTTCAACAATAGTCCCAGACTATTGTCGGGAGAAGTCAAATGATTGGTTATTTGCTGCAAATTATCGGAAGTTTTCTGAACCGAAATCATAGTAGATTGGAGAGGTAACGAATTCAAAGTTCCCGAGAACTGATTTACCTGCGCCGTTATTCCTTGTACATTGTCGAGAATAGCCGGCACATCGTCTTTCATCATCTGTGATAATTGCACGGACGAACGCTCCAAATTAGCGGTAATATGATCGATACGTTTTACCGAAGCAGATAAAGCAGGATCATTGACTAGCGTCTGCAATCCCGAAAGAATACTGTCGAGTTTCGGTAACAGCAAAGCAAACTGGGGCAACAACTCTCCTTGTATGTTTTGCATTAGTCCAGACTTCACTTCCCCTTCAATAACGGCTCCATGATCATAGTATTCGCTCACATGAGGGTTCAGATCGATAACAATCGATGCCGTTCCAAGCATATCGGTTTCGAGATAGACTTTACTATCGACCGGGATTTTTAATTTTTTATCGAGATTCAACAGCACCTTAATCGCGCCATTTGCATCATAATCATAAACAATTTCCTGCACGAGTCCCACTTTGTATCCATCGATAGATACCGGTGCAGACTGGGCCAAACCTGCAACATTCGGGAATTGTACATAATAATAATTAGAAGGTTTCATTACATTGATTCCCTTCAAATAGTTAATTCCCACATACAAAATCAAAATACTCGCAAGAACCGATAGTGCTATCTTAACTTCTTTTCCAAACCACTTTTTCATATTCTATTTTTTATTCAGCATCACAATACCTTTCAATAGACCCGTTTTCCATCACGGAACTTTATGATAAAGGCATCGCGAAACAAAGATTTTACTTTTTTATATTGTTTCTGTATTTCGTCTCGGTCGGTAGATTTTCCATAGGTGTATTTATACATTCCTCCGTCTTTATAATATTCGACAGGAGAAAGCCCTTTAAATTCTTTGGAATTAGCCGGCAATTTCCGAGGCAAAGCCATGAACTGTACTTTATAATAAGTAACCCCAGATTTCTCGGCTTGTTCAGAGACTTCCACATTCGAATCACCCGTTTGAGTCTTTTTATCAGGCGATACAACGGCGGAAGAAGACGGTGACTCCTCTACCCTTTTGCCGGCATTTTGCTTGCGGTCATAGTCTGATTTATATTTGACAAAAGCATTGTATATAGACTTTGCCATTTTCTCCTGACCGGATTCGGAATTCAAAAATCTCTCCTGCGTCGGATTGCAAATAAAATCGAGCTCCACTAAAACCGCAGGCATACTCGTTTTAGCGAGTACCCAAAATCCAGCCTGTCTTACCCCCCGATCCACCCGGCCGGCAGTCGAAACAAATTCACGTTGTATATCCGAAGCAAAGTTTATACTCTGCTCCATGTGTTTATACTGCATGAATTCAAAAATAATATACGACTCGGTCGAATTCGGATCGAATCCTTCATAACGAGTCGAAAAGTCATTCTCCAAATATATAACGGAATTTTCCCGTTTTGCAACTTCTAAGTTCTCCTTGCTTCTGTGTAACCCCAATGTCCAAGTAGAAGCGCCGGCGACTTTCCTACGATTGGGGGATTTTTTATCCAAAGAATTGGTATGAATAGAAATAAACAAATCGCCTTGAACCTTATTAGCTATATTAGCTCGCTCCTGCAAGGTCAAATAAACGTCTTTTTTACGGGTATAGACCACCTTCACACCTTGCATATTATTTTCAATCAGACGTCCCAATTTCAAGGCAACTCCCAAATTGATGTTTTTCTCTTTCGCCTTGCTGCCGAGAGAGCCGGGATCGTGCCCGCCATGACCGGCATCGATCACCACGACAAAATCTTTGGCCAACAAGACGGAAAGGCCCAAAGCAAAAGCCATAAAAACCGACAATAACCTCCGGCTGAAATATGAATGCTTCATAAATTATAATCCGTCATTTAATCCCGATAAGTAAAAAAACTATTACTCATTATATGCAAAGATAGTGTAAACCAAGAACAGAAACAAGCTTTATCGCTTATGCCCAAGCACGTCCTGTTCCTCACATATATCGCAAAGGTACGAATAAAGACCGAAAAAGCCTCGAATTAATAGATATTTATTGTCCTATACACCGTATAACAAAACAAAAATGTTCTTTATGGGTTTCTCAAAAGAAAAAAGTAAATTTGCAGAAGAGACATAAAAAGAGAGTATTATGATACAACCCGAGAAAACAAGCAAATATGCCGTCGTCGTAAGTTTACTTACCCTTTGTTTTATCGCTTGCAACGGAAAAGCATCGGAAATATCGAACCATTCAAGTAACCCGATCGTAACCATAGAACGATTCGATAAAGGACTACCTTCTTACGTCCAAGAAACAGACTCGGCCAAAATATTTCTTTTTATAGATAAATACACCCCATTTTTTCCGGTTTATTGTCGACACATACTCGGTTTGGGAGATGCTCCATCGTTCCAAAAGGGATTAAAAATGTTTTTATCCAACGAGGCTATATCCCAGTTGTATGCGGATACAGAAACAAAATTTTCCAACGATACCGTATGGATTACCGAATTACAGAACGCATTCCTAAGATACAACGAGTTGTTCGCTCCACAGAAACGTCCCCGCATTCTTACCCACATTTCGGGACTGAACCAATCGATCGTCACAATCGATACCACTTTGCTATCGGTTTCCTTAGACTGTTATTTGGGTGAAAACTATCCCCTTTATGAACAACGCTATTATAATTACGAACGGAATTTACATGAAAGCGACCGCATTCCCATCGATGTCATCGAAGTTTGGCTACGCACTTTATATCCCTACCAATCGCAGCGAAACGCACTATTAGACCGAATGATATACGAAGGGAAAATTCTTTATTGCTTGTCTCAGATATTTCCTCGAACAAACGAATATGTCCTATTGGGATATTCCGACAAACAAGCTCAATGGTGCAAAGAGAACGAAGCTGAAATATGGAAACAACTTATCGGTAAAAAGCACTTGTTCAATACCGAATCGATGCTTATCAACAAGTATATCGAGCCGGCCCCTTTCGTATCGGTACTTCATCAAGATGCACCGGGACGATTGGGCCGCTGGATAGGACTTCAAATCATCAAGGCTTATGCTAACGAAAAGAAAAAAGAAGCGATCGAAATTATCGAGACGACCGACAATGGAGGGGAAATATTATCGGCATCGAAATATAACGGTTAATTTATCGGCTTTATGAAAAGAAAATACGGATTAGTGGGCTATCCTTTGGGACATTCGTTTTCCCGCTCTTTTTTCCAACAAAAATTTGAAGACGAGCATATAAACGCCACCTATGAAAACTTTGAGATACAGGATATTTCCTGTTTGAGACAGCTTATCTCGGACAATCATGAATTGTGCGGATTGAATGTGACGATTCCTCATAAAACAGCAGTTATCCCCCTACTCGACGAATTGCACCCTTTGGCTCGCGAAATCGGAGCGGTCAATGTCATCAAGATTACGAGGCAAGGAGACAAGATATTTCTCAAAGGGTTCAATAGCGATATCATAGGGTTCACCAATTCTATCGCTCCGTTATTGGACGACCGCATGACAAAAGCGCTTATTCTCGGAACCGGTGGTGCATCAAAAGCTATTCATGCCGGGTTAAAAGCCTTGCATATCACACCGACATTCGTTTCCCGACAAAAAAGAGGAGATATACTCAGTTACGAAGACTTATCTCCCGACCTAATCGATAATCACAAAATCATTGTCAATACCACTCCGTTAGGCATGTTTCCCCACATAGACAAATCCCCGAACATACCCTACACGGCACTAAGCCCCGAACATCTTTGTTACGACGTTATTTACAATCCTGAAACGACTTTATTTCTCCAAAAAGCAGCCCGACAGGGTTGCAAAATAAAAAACGGAATAGAAATGCTTCATTTGCAAGCACTGGCGGCATGGAAGATTTGGAACGAATAAATTGACTCTTATCATGATAGATTTCAGATTAAAAGTTTTTTGCAGTGTGGCTCACAACCTCAGCTTCACCAAAGCCTCGAAAGAGCTATATGTAAGTCAACCGGCAATCAGCAAGCACATACAAGAACTCGAAACAGAATACAGCACCCGACTGTTCGAGAGAATGGGTACTCACATAACGCTGACCCCCGACGGAGAACTGCTGTTAAGCCACGCCGAAAAAATTCTTAAACAATACAAACAGCTCGATTTCGAGATGAACTTATTGACCCAGCGTCACATCGGAGAGCTCCGTTTGGGAGCAAGCACAACTATCGCTCAGTATGTGCTTCCGCCCTATCTGGCTACATTTCAACAGAAATTCAAACAAATAAAACTCTCGTTAATCAACGGGAATTCCAGCGATATAGAAAAAGCAGTCGAAGAACATCGTATCGACTTGGGGCTCATCGAGGGTTGCAGCCGACAAATACATCTACATTACACTCCTTTTATGCAAGACGAACTGGTTTGTATAACCAGTACGCGCAGCCGATTGGCCAAACTTGAAGAAATAACGATAGAGGAACTGAAAAGAATTCCGTTGGTTATTCGAGAACAGGGGTCGGGCAGTTTAGAGGTCTTTGAAAAAGCGTTGGGTACACGCCAGTTGAAATTATCCCAACTCAATATTATCATGCAATTGGGAACCACCGAAGGTATCAAACGGTTTTTATACAATACCGACAGCGTGGGGATTGTTTCCATACAAGCCGTATCATCGGAAATAGCTGATGGAAAATTGAAAGTCATCGAAATCAGCGACTTCGATTGCGAACGGGAATTCTGCTTCGTTCAAAATACCGGTCAAACCGGTGGTGTCGAATCGGATTTCATGCGCTATATGACCCGAAGATTCTGAACATAAGCCCCATTCAAACAATCGACTTATGAATAGCTCCTCCCTATCGGCAGCCCGCACTCCATTCATACGGTTGTTAGTACCTCTATTGGCAGGTATCCTGTACCAAGAGTTCCTATGTTTACCGATATGGGGAAACCTCATTCCCGCTTTATGCGGCTTAGTTTTATGGAGTTCATTCATAAAACGAGACAGTATCGAAGAACAATACCACAAACGAAGTATTTTCGGAGTCGGATTATTCCTGATCGTCTTTTCTATCGGAGCGATACTACATGGCACTCAAAACCGCATATCCCAACAGCCTTCCGGTTTTTATCCTATCGCGATAGCTCACGTAAACGACAAAGCCGTAGAAAAAACGAACTCTTACTACTGTCCCGTTACGATAACAGCCCTGTCGGATACAAACGGGTCGATCGTGAAATATAAAGAAAAAATAGCTCTCTATTTTGAAAAAGGTATTCAAGCTCGACGGCTCGAATACGGCGACATCATCGGGTTTGAATTTCGACCGAAAGCAATACCGTCCAACACCAATCCTTATGCTTTCGATTTCGCCTCGTTCATGAAGCACAAAGGTATATCGAGAAGTCAATATTTGACCGGGAAACAATGGAAATATATCGGAGAAAAACCAAAATCGAATCTTCGAAAGGCTACTTCGGATCTACAAAAACATCTTTCCGACCAACTTCAATCCTGTAATTTGTCTAAAAACAGTACTCTTTTATTGAGGGCTTTGTTGTTAGGCGAACGACAGGAATTTCCACAAGACCTAAGATCGTACTTTTCGGCAACCGGACTTTCACATGTGTTAGCCGTAAGCGGACTTCACATGGGAGTCGTAGCACCTTTGATTTACTTCTTGTTCTTTCCCCTCTCTCTTTTCAAGTCTTGCAGAAAACTGAGACCTCTATTCACTTTATTCGTTTTATGGATTTATGCTTATATAACAGGCTTATCGCCATCGGCCGTACGAGCTTGTATCATGGCATCCTTTCTTTTAACAGCCGAATTTCTCGACCGACGCAACAGTTCTCTCAATGCACTTTTCGCCGCAGCATTTTTTATGTTATCGTACGACACGAACCTCATTTTCGATGTGGGATTTCAAATGAGTTTCTCGGCAGTAACCGCTATCTTGCTATTCTACACCAAACTAAATATCGGAGGTAATTCACCCTACTTTGTCGTTCGTTGGCTTAGTTCTTGCGTTGCAGTATCCATCGCCGCCCAAATCGGAGCCCTACCCATTGCCGTCTATTATTTTCACACTATTCCTCTATTATTTCTAATCGGTAATATTTTCGTACTGCCTCTTTTACCCGTTGTTTTCGGACTCTCTTTTTTACTATTGTTACTCTCGGCCCTACATATTCCCTATGATTGGTTAGGAAATACCGTCGATTTTTTACTGCAATATATACAACAGATAAGCCTACATATATACAAACTACCGTGGAGCCACATCGAAAGCGTATGGTTGGAAACTCGCTATCTATGGCTTTATTTCATTTGCGGCATACTATCTTATATAACCGTTAAGAATCGTTCTAAAAAGACTCTTTGGCTGACTCTGGGTTTTTGTATCGGTTTTCTTATTTTTGACTTGTGCACTTATAAATCGCCCCAGCCAGAAATTATCGTATATGACAGTAAAAAATCGACAGTCGTTCAACTCAGCGACAAAGCTCGTTGTTATATTCTCTTATCCGACACCCTCACCTCCGGTCAAAGGGTAGTGGGTGAAGAATACCGTATGAAAAACGGAAAGACACAATACGAAATATTCCAACACGGCTCCCCCGGAACCAAAGACAACACCGGCTTTATAGACTATCCCTTCGCCCAATTTTATGGGAAACGGCTCGTCCTCCTCGGTAAACAAGAATGGGATAAACTATCAATAGGGAAAAAACTAACGATAGACTATGTTATTATCGGCAAGATGTTCAACGGCAGAATAGAAGACATACTCAAACTATTTTCCGTTCGGCAATTTATCATCGGTCCCGATGTTCACCCCAGACGAGCCACTAAATTACAAAACGACTGTTTCGAAAATAGTATTCCCTGCCACGATATTCGCACACAAGGAGCTTGGATACACACCCTCGATCCATAAAAAAGCCTGTACGGGAAACCGCACAGGCTTATATTTACCGTTCATTAGAATGGCTTCTTATTCTGCTTTTTTCTTTGTTGCCTTTTTGGTCTTGGACTTTTCCTCTTTCTCATTTACAGAATCGTCCGTTGCTGCCGTGTTCTCGACATCGGCATCTTTTTGAGGTTTTTCTTCTTCCACAAAATCGGTGTTACCGGTTTCGACCAACAAGTTATACCAACTTATCAATTTTTTTATATCGGTCGGATAGACACGTTCACGGTCGAAATTAGGCAGCACTTCCGCCAAATATGCACGCAATGTTTCATTATCGGCTTTCTTGATATCCAATGTTACTTTCGCTCCATTTTCTTTTTCTTTTATCGCATTCAATACTTCACTCAAAGGAACGTCTTCTTCATCGGTGAAAATAGCGATATCTCCTAACGATATGATTTTTTCATGGGCATAAGCAGGTTGCCGTTTCCCCGTTTGCAGAGATTCCACGATCAGCATATTTTTTGCCTGAGATATCAATTTGAACAAACCGGGTTTACCGGAAATAGATAAAATCGTTTTTAACATAAAATTTTCGTTTTATATTTAATTACTTAAATCATTCGAACCACAAAAATAATATTCTTGTCCGGTTTAACCGTCTTCAAAACGAAAAATTCTCATTCCAATGACTTCAATAAAGATAAAACCCTATGGATAACAGATACATTACCGTCATTCCAAATAATATGAGCAGCTCTTCTCTGTTTTTCTTCCTCGGACAATTGAGCAGCCATACGCTTTTTTATCTCTTCCTCGGTCAAACCGCTACGCTGGCGAACCCGACTTATTCTTAACTCTTCCGGTGCTGTCACCGTCCAGACTTCATCTACCAGTTCGTCAAACCGGGATTCATACAAAATAGCCGATTCCACAAAGCATATCTCCTCGTTTAGAGATTCGGACCATCGATAGAAATCGAAGCGTACCACCGGATGTACTATGGAATTAAGCAATACTATCTTATCCGACTTTCCAAATACCCGAGAGGACAACAAACCCCGGTTCAATCGACCGTTATGATATATATCTCTCCCAAAGCACTCCGATAGTTTCTGCACGACTTCCAACGAAGATTCCATCAGCCTCTTCGCTTCCGAGTCTGTATCATATACAGAATATCCCATTATACGCAGCAACCGAGAGACAACCGACTTGCCACTACCTATGCCACCGGTAATACCTATACGTCTCATATCGAATCGGGTGTTACTCGATTGGCAGAATCGACAGGAACTACAAATGCAGGTCTTTTCTGCTCCAAAATATAATCGACACTGTCTTGCGACAACACTATATTTCGGACATATTCCGGTGCATTCAATATCTTCACCCCTAATTTATCAGAGAGACGCCGCCGCGACAAATCCAGAAAATCGACTCCCAATAAAAAACTATCTTCATCGACCGCCGCAAACTTACTAAACGGCATCATGCAAGAAAGTTGCACCGACGAAGGAAATGTGATAAGAGACCAATTCGAAGGTACATTTTGCGGGATTACAGGGATATCGAGAATTTTAGAGGTCATTTCTTCCACAGGTATGGTGACGGTCACCTGTTCAGGAACAATTCGAAGATTCGGAATCTTCGCTATCTTGACAACCGTGCGAAGGGTATCGTTCAACTTTTTTGCTTCAAAATCGGTCGTATAAACCTCTTTAACTCGTTTTAATAAGGAAGACTCTCCATAAACCATCACCGAATCGACATCGGCTGTCATATCACCACTCAGTACACACTGAGGTGTAGTCGATGCGACACCTTTCACAACCAGCTTCACCCGTTTACCGGCATTGTGTGTGTACATCACTTTCAACGTATCGGGAATAATCGAAACAATACTCGTTGACGAACGGAGGGACTTTCGCAATATAGTTTCAAGCTGAGACGACAACAACAAAAAAGAATTTCTCCCCTTATCATACTCCTGAAAATTAATCCGTAACGGGGACAATCCTTCTATCGCATACCCCAACATAACAGGACCTTTATCCCGTACTCTCACCTCGATATGAGACGGGAGATCATTAATAAGAGTCGTTTTCTCGGGAAGGTTTTGTAGTTCTATCGGTATTTTGAAAGAATTTTCAACCTCCTCATTCAGCCCTTGCATAAACCAGAATATCAACGAAAGGAGAACAAACCCCAAAAATGTAAACAATTCCCGCGTGCGTTCCTGACGGAATGCAGTACCAATCCTCTGGATAATCGACTTAAACTTTGCTACTATGCGGTCTGAAATATTCTCTTCCATATATCATGCAACGACTACATACAACAAAGATAAGGTTTTTTATCGACAGAACCGATGTTCCTTGATAAAAAACCTTATCTTCTTATTCTCCTGCAAAGGAGTCCTTTGAAAAAATAGATTACTTAGCTTGATCGGCTCCGCTATCCTTAGCTTCGGCAGCAGAAGGATAAACAGAATCTTTGGCAATACGAACACGAGTATTCTCGGCTATTTCGATAATAAAAGAATCGGATTTAACCTCTTTTATTTTTCCGAATAGACCTCCTGCCGTAACAATTTTGTCACCAGTGGTGAGAGACTCACGGAACTTGCGAATTTCTTTCTGACGCTTCGTCTGAGGACGAATCATGAAAAAATAAAAAATAGCGATCAATGCAACCATCATCAGAATGCTCGACATTCCACTCCCCGTTGCAGCTTGTAAAAAAATTGATAACACTGTCATAATTTAGCTTTTAATAAAAAATTTATACTTGGATCCTAAAACCCGTGCACAAATATATAACAAATTTCATTATTCTTTTGTTAGAACACCTTCTTTTTTAAGGTTATCGGCTATCGCATTCAATACTCCGTTTACGAACTGCCCGCTCTTCGATGTACTATAAGCCTTTGCCAACTCGATATATTCGTTCAAAGTCACTCTTGTCGGTATCGAAGGGAATCTATGAAACTCGCTCAAAGCCACCATCATAATCACAATATCCATGAAAGCGACACGCTCGATCTCCCAATTTTTGATGAAATTTTCTATATAATTGCGATATTCTCCCCCATGAATCAATGTATTCCTGAACAACTCTTTGGCAAATTCAGCATCGTCGTCATCTTTAAACATCGGTAATAACGATTGCGGGCCTCCGTTTTCTTCACTAAATTGTTTGATCGTTTTTAAAACGAATGTCGTTATAATCTCCAAATCGTCATTCCAATATAAAGACTTTTGCTCTAACAATTCCGTCAACTCCTCGTCGGTGCAGATCAAAGCCCTAAGGGCTTTTTTCCAGAACTCACAATCGTTTTCATAAGAATCGTCCGAAGAATCCATATACTCTTTATACAATTCACTCTTTACGATACGCTCCGAAAAGTCTCTCAGGAACTTCGGTTCATTGGTCCAAGTCACAGGTTTCTTCTCGTGGTAATCTTTATAATCGTCGCAATTCCTCAACTGCTCGATAAACCGGTTATTAACGAAGCGCATATTGGGATTCTTCTCCTCGGGAGTCGCCAAGAATTTCATACGAGCAGCTTCCACCCTTGCAGCTTGCGTATCGGTCAATTCGACCATCAAAGTCAATAATAAATGATACAACTCGTAAGATTTTTCGAAACTGAAAAACAATTCTTTCTCAGCTTCCATAACAGTCTTGTCTTTCGTCAGGAAATACGAATAGGCTATTTGAACGACTTTGGAACGGATTAATATTCTATTAATCATAGTTTTAATGAACTAATTGAGCTTTTTACTTTTCTCGGTAACAAACAAATAAAACGATTGTACCGACAGACAAAGAAATCTGCAAGCCGCACCATCATCATACAGAATAGTGCGGCTTGCAGGTATACTTTACAGACTATTATTCAATAGCCGATTTTTCTTTCTCGGGATTTTTATAATATACTTTACCCTCTATATATTCTTGCGTAGCAATGAGAACCGGTTTCGGCAATTTCTCATAATAACGAGAGATCTCAATTTGTTCCCGATTTTCAAAAACCTCCTCCAAATTGTCGTTGCAAGAAGCGAATTCTTGAAGTTTCTTTTCAAGATCGGTCTTCATCTCAACTGCAATTTGATTGGCTCTCTTGGCAATAATACAAACCGTTTCATAAATGTTTCCCGTGTCGGAAGACAACGCCACCATATCGCGTGTTACGGTGTTTGTCGGTGCATTTGTTTTCTTGTAATCCATTATTTTAAAGATTAATCTTTTACGTATTTATTCGCCACTTTAAAAATATTCTCGGCTTCTTTCGAATATTCTCCCGAAGGATAATCGTTGATAAACGAATAGTATTCGTCGATGACATCGCGAAAACGCTCAGGTTTCTTTTCTTCGATACTCTGTACCGCTTCTTGATATTTCGACTTCAAAATCAACATGGACAAAGTTTCCTTATATCGCGTATAGGGATATTCTTTCAAAGCGTTTTGCGCCGTAATGATAGCCGATTGATAATTATTCCCCATATAATTACCCAAATTATAATATAGCTGGGCATTCAATAGCTCTTTATACACAAGTTTGTCTTGTAACTCAAAAATAATATCCTGTGCCTGTTTAGCCCGTTCGCTATTCGGGAAATAATCGAGGAAACGCTGCATTTCATCGATTGCTCTATAAGTGCCTGTTTGATCCAATTTAGCCTCGGGAGAGTCCAAATAATAACCATATCCGCAATAAAAACGGGCCAATTCGGTATATTCCCCTTTGGGATAATTTTTATAATACGCCTGAAAATATTCGCCAGACGTAATATAATCCTTATTCAAATAATAGCTCCGAGCCAATAAATACAACGACTCTTCTGCCCTATCCGTTCCTTTGAAAATTGCAACCAACTCTTCGAGCAAGGTCGCAGCCTGCATATATTTTTTCCGTTCAAACGCCTTCTTAGCATAGTCGTATTTCAGCTCATAATCAGTACTTTTCAGTATCTTATTATATTCGCCGCACGACACAAGGAGTAAAGCACAAACTATCGAACAGATTACTTTTCTCATTATTAATTTATTTATCAGTTTGCAAAGTTAGAGATTTCACACGAATATAGAAAGGAAATAAGAGAAATTTAACGATGACCGGGATAAAGACTCCTTATTTATCGGTAATAATAAAGTTTATATCGACCAACTTTTTTTGTCAGTATCAGCAAATATATTATCTTTCATATTTTCATACCGGCCTTTATGAAAAACAGACAGGTACGTTTTGTCTTATTATCTTCGAAAGGAAATACAAAATAGGAGGAGGCTTGGCATAACCAAGTCGAAAATATGATTTCCGTTTGCCTCTACGCTCACCTTTCACTATCTTTGCACAGTAGCGAAAATAGGATGCGGTTCGGCATAGCCCAATCGGAAATTTCATTTCCGTTTGTCTCTGCTCTCACCTTTCACTATCTTTGTATCTGAAAAATTATCAAACATAAAATGAATACGATAAAGAAACTTACCCGTCCCCGCAACGGCCGCATGTTAGGCGGCGTATGCGCAGGTATAGGTGAATATTTAGGTATAGACCCTACCGTGGTCCGTATCATCTGTGTACTGTTATCTATCGGGACAATAGGCCTCGCCCTGCTGGTTTATTTAGTCCTTTGTTTTGTAATCCCGGAATCTTATTAAAGAATCGATTTCAATGGACTTTAAACTCATTTCACCTTATCGTCCGACAGGGGACCAACCGGAGGCTATCGACGAGTTAAGTCGGGGAATACTCGACGGGACTCCCTATCAGACTCTATTGGGTGTAACCGGGTCAGGAAAAACATTCACTATGGCGAATGTAATCGAGCGGGTCCAGAAGCCGACTCTCATTTTAAGCCACAACAAAACTCTGGCCGCACAATTATATAATGAGTTCAAAAGTTTTTTCCCCGAAAATGCAGTAGAATATTTCGTTTCATATTACGATTATTATCAACCGGAGGCTTATATACCCTCGACCGACACTTATATCGAAAAGGACTTAGCCATCAACGAAGAGATAGACCGGTTGCGTCTATCCACCACATCGGCCCTTCTTTCGGGTCGTAAGGACGTTATCGTGGTATCTTCGGTTTCATGCCTATACGGTATAGGGAATCCCGAGGACTTTCACAGCAATGTCATCGACATAAAGGTTGGCGACAATATCGGAAGGAACCGACTATTGCGACACTTCGTCGATTCGCTGTACTCCCGTAACGAGATAGAACTGAGCCGGGGTAATTTCAGAGTGAAGGGCGACACGGTAGACATTTATCTCGCCTATGACGACGTGATTGTCCGTATCGAGTTCTGGGGCGAAGAAATCGAGTCAATACGTACCATAGACCCTGCGACGGGAAACAGCACGGGGACATTCGATGCTTACAAAATTTTTCCGGCTAACCTATTCGTCACGACCAAAGAGCGAATAGACAAAGCTATCGGAGAGATAGAAATCGACCTCGGTAAACAAGTAGAATTTTTCAAATCTATCGGAAAAAACTTAGAAGCCAAACGGCTTTACGAACGGGTGACCTACGATGTGGAGATGATTCGGGAAATAGGCCACTGCTCGGGGATAGAAAACTATTCCCGATATTTCGACGGCCGAGAAGCGGGAACCAGACCTTTCTGCCTGCTCGATTATTTTCCCAAAGACTTCCTAACGATTATCGACGAGAGCCATGTGACCGTACCGCAAATCCGAGCGATGTACGGAGGCGACCGATCCCGAAAAATGAATTTGGTAGAATACGGATTCCGACTACCTGCCGCCGTAGACAACCGGCCTTTGAAATTCGACGAATTCGAAGGATTGGCTCGGCAAATCATTTATGTAAGCGCCACTCCCGCCGATTATGAATTGGAAAAGAGCGAAGGTATCGTCGTCGAACAAGTTATCCGTCCGACGGGATTGCTCGACCCTATCATAGAGGTACGTCCCAGCCTGAACCAAATCGACGACTTATTAGAAGAGATACAACTAAGGATAGAACGCGACGAACGAGTTCTGGTAACGACCCTAACCAAACGTATGGCCGAGGAGCTGAACGCTTATCTCGCCAAGCTCGACATCAACTGTAATTATATACACTCCGATGTCGACACTCTCGATCGTATTAAAATTTTGGACGATTTACGAGCGGGTGTTTACGACGTGCTTATCGGGGTTAACCTCTTACGCGAAGGATTGGATTTACCCGAAGTCTCGTTAGTGGCCATACTCGATGCCGATAAAGAAGGCTTCCTACGCTCGCATCGTTCGCTGACACAAACCGTAGGACGGGCCGCAAGAAACCTCAATGGGCGGGTAATCATGTATGCCGACCGAATCACCGAAAGCATGCAAAAAACCATAGACGAGACCAATAGAAGGAGAGAGAAACAGTTAGCTTACAACGAAGAAAACCATATCACTCCCCAAGCGATACAAAAGTCGAAGAGCTCGGTGCTCATATCGAATGCAGATACAAAACAACAGGCGCAACCGTCCAAAGCGACCAAACCGACAAAAGCGTACAGCGACGAATATCGGGAACATGTAGATATCGCCGCCGATCCTATCGTCAAATATATGTCGAAAGAACAGTTGCAAAAGGCCATCGAACGTACTCGCAAACAGATGGTCGAAGCGGCAAAAAAAATGGATTTCATCGAAGCGGCACAATATCGGGACGAGCTTATAAAACTAGAAGATTTATATCAAAAAACAACCACGACTACCTGAATTTATGAAAAGTGATACTGAAATAGCCGACAGCACAGTCTTGGAAGAAATAGATACCATAGCCCGCAAAGCGGGTATTCCTGTCGAAAACTTATTCCACTACGGTCCTTATATAGCCAAAGTACCGCTCAAACTTATCGACGACCATAAAGCGAAAAAGAGCCACCTCATATTGGTAACCGCTATTACCGCAACCAAAGCCGGTGTGGGAAAAACGACCGTGAGCATAGGATTGGGCATGGGACTCAACCATATCGGTAAGAAAGCCATCATCGCTTTACGAGAGCCTTCGCTGGGTCCATGTTTCGGGATTAAGGGCGGAGCTACCGGCGGCGGGTACGCACAAGTACTACCTCCCGAAAGAATCAATCTGCACTTCACCGGAGATTTCCATGCCATTACGTCGGCTCACAACTTAATAGCCGCACAGTTGGACAACTATATTTTCCAGAACCGAGCCGAGGGCAGTGGACTGAAAAACATACTTTGGAGGCGGGTAATGGACATGAACGACCGATCACTAAGGCAGATTGTGACCGGATTGGGGGGACTCAACAACGGGATTCCCACGGAAGCAGGATTCGACATTACTCCTGCATCGGAAATCATGGCGATTCTTTGTCTCTCGAAAGATATGGAAGACATGGAACAACGCATCGGCCGTATCGTCGTTGCACATCGTTATAATGGAGAGCCGTTCACGGTAAACGATTTGGGTATCACAGGCCCTGTGCTCGCCTTGTTACGCGATGCGATAGAACCTAATTTGGTGCAAACGACCGAACATAATCCTGTACTCGTACATGGAGGGCCGTTCGCCAACATTGCTCACGGCTGCAATTCGGCCATAGCCACCCGCATGGCTCTCACTTTCGGCGACTATGTCGTAACCGAAGCGGGCTTCGGAGCCGACTTGGGGGCCGAAAAATTCTTCAATATCAAATGCCGTCAAAGCGGACTTCGTCCCGATTTGACAGTCCTCGTAGCGACCACATTATCGCTGAAAATGCACGGAGGCGTTCCCGAAGCAGACATAACGAAACCGAACAGAGAAGGTATCATTCAAGGATTCGCCAACCTCGACAAACACATCGAAAACCTGCAATTTTTCGGACAAACTGTATTGGTGGCTCTCAACCGTTTCACCAGCGATACTGATGAAGAAATAGAACTCATCATGCGCCATTGCGAACAAAAAGGTATAAGATGCGTCGTGAACAACGCTTACACCGACGGCGGTATCGGGGCCGCCGATTTGGCACATGCCGTTGTCGAAGAGATAGAAAACAATCCGTCTCGTCCGTTACGTTTCACCTATGACGATAACGATTCCCCGGCTGCAAAAATAGAAAAGATTGCGCACACTATCTACGGTGCGGGAGAGGTCGTATTCAGTCAAAAAGCCGAGAAGAAGCTGAAACAAATTAAGAACTGGAACCTAAATCATTTACCGGTTTGTATCGCCAAAACCCAATATTCATTTTCAGCCGATCCGAAACGATACGGGTTGGTTAAAGATTTTCAATTTACCATCAACGACATAGAATTAAATGCAGGTGCTGGCTTTATCGTAGCCATAGCCGGAGAGATGCTACGCATGCCGGGTCTCCCCAAGCACCCGCAAGCACATCAAATAAAAGTAGTAAACGGAAAGATTGAAGGGCTCTATTAACAAGAAAATGAAAGAATACCGATTACAAGATTGGTTACCGACCACCCGTAAGGAGATGGATTTACGAGGCTGGGATTACGTCGATGTAATCCTATTCTCGGGAGACGCTTATGTGGACCACCCCTCTTTCGGGGCTGCCGTGATCGGACGCACGCTCGAAGCCGAAGGATTGAGAGTGGCTATCGTTCCCCAACCTAACTGGCAAGACGATTTGCGGGATTTCAAAAAATTGGGTATCCCCCGGTTATTCTTCGGTATTTCGGCGGGAGCTATGGACTCGATGGTGAACCATTATACCGCAAACAAGAGATTGAGGAGCGACGATGCCTATACTCCCAATGGCCGGCATGGCATGAGGCCCGACTATCCTACAATCGTTTATAGCCGTATTTTAAAACGGTTATTCCCGGACACTCCGATTATCGTGGGGGGAATCGAAGCCTCTATGCGACGCCTGACTCACTACGACTACTGGCAAGACAAACTATTGCCCGGCATTCTGGCTGACTGCCCAGCCGATTTGTTAATTTACGGAATGGGGGAACGTCCCATTATCGAAATAGCCCGCCGGTTACAACAGGGTGAGAACATAAAACAGCTCGACGACATTCCACAAACAGCAAGCATACAACCTCTTTCGAATATGCCTCGCATTATGGAAGACGAAGGGAATATCGTCCTCGCATCACACGAAAAATGCCTACTCCACAAACGGAAGCAATCGGAAAATTTCAAGCACATCGAGGAAGAATCCAATAAATACCACGCTAAGCGACTTTGGCAAAGCGTGGGAGAGCGGGCAATTATGGTCAATCCTCCTTACCCGCCCATGACCGAAACGGAAATAGATGCCTCGTTCGACCTTCCTTATACCCGTATGCCCCACCCCAAATACAAAGGGAAAACAATTCCAGCATATGAAATGATAAAGTTTTCGGTCAATCTGCATAGAGGGTGCTTCGGCGGATGTGCATTCTGCACCATTTCGGCACATCAGGGCAAATTCATTGCCTCCCGCTCCAAAGAGTCCATTCTCAAAGAGGTAAAACAAATCATCGATATGCCCGACTTCAAAGGATATCTGAGCGATTTGGGAGGCCCCTCGGCAAACATGTACCGAATGCACGGGGCAAATGAAGAACTTTGCCGAAAGTGTAAACGACCTTCCTGCTTAGCTCCTCAAATCTGCCCGAATCTCAATGCCGACCATTCGTCTTTATTGGATATATACCAAGCCGTCGATGCCCTACCCGGCATAAAAAAATCATTTATCGGTAGCGGGGTACGGTACGACCTTTTGCTCCACCGCCACAAAGATAATGAGTTAAACCATTGTACTCGGCTTTATACAGAGGAACTCATATCCCGTCACGTCTCCGGTCGACTGAAAGTAGCCCCGGAGCACACTTCGGACCGAGTTCTCAACATCATGCGCAAACCCTCGTTCTCTCTCTTCGAAGAATTCAAACGAATTTTCGAACGAATAAACAAGGAAAAAGGTCTGAACCAGCAAATTATCCCTTATTTCATATCGAGCCACCCGGGCTGTACAGAGGAAGATATGGCAGAATTGGCGGCTTTGACAAAACAAATGAATTTCAAATTGGAACAAGTACAGGATTTTACGCCTACTCCTATGACTCTGTCCACCGAAATTTATTATACAGGAATACACCCCTACACCGGTGAGAAAGTTTTCACAGCCCGAAAACCGGAAGAGAAGTTAAACCAACGCAAATATTTCTTCTGGTATCTCCCCGAAAAGAGAAACGACATACAAAATTCGCTCAAACGCATGCACAGAAACGATTTGGCGGAAAAACTATATGGGAACACCCCGTGGAGAAAACCAGCAAGAATCGTAAGTGAGGCAAAGAGTAGGCAAAAAAAGAAAAAACCGAACAATAAATAAACTATAAACCGTTATTTATGAACAAACTAAATTGTATGATGATGGCAGGAACTTTATTAGTAACGGCCTGTCAGCCGACCGGAAAAACCGGAGACGTAATCGGCAAACAACCCGTAAAAGTCGAGAATGGAATCATGACCACAGAAGTGCTCATGGCATTCGGCAGAGTAAGCGGTCCCGTAGTTTCTCCCGACAAGAGTAAAATTTTGTATGGTGTCTCTTACGAAAATCTGGAACAGAACAAAAGTAACCGTGAGCTCTTCGTCATGGACATCGACGGACAAAACAAAAAGCAAATCACCTGTACTCCCGAATCGGAAGGTAATGCCGTATGGATCGACGGAGGCAAACAAATAGCATACCTGTCGGGAAAGAGCGGAGATTCACAATTATGGATTATGAATGCCGACGGTAGCAATGCCCGACAAATAAGCCACCATGAGAAAGGTGTCCACGGTTTTTTATTCTCGCCCGACGAGAAACATATACTTTTCATCGGCAACGTGAAATACAGCGAGAAAGCCTCGGACCTCTATCCCGACCTCGATAAGGCGACAGGACGTGTGATCGACGATTTAATGTACAAGCATTGGGACGAGTGGGTGGAAGAGATACCCCACCCTTATATCGCTTCATTCGACGGTAAACAGTTAACCGATATTACCGACATTATGGAAGGAGAGCCATACGAATCCCCCATGAAGCCATTCGGTGGTATCGAATCTTTCGCATGGACTCCCGACAGTAAAGCCGTCGCTTATACCAGCCGAAAGAAAACCGGTATGGAATATTCTTTATCGACAAATTCAGATATTTATCTGTATGACCTCTCCACCCAAGAAACCAAAAACCTTACCGAGGGCATGATGGGATACGATACTACACCGGCGTTCTCGCCCGATGGGAAATATCTGGCATGGGGCAGCATGGAACGCGAGGGTTACGAATCGGACAAAAATCGACTCTTCATCATGAACATGGAAACAGGAGAAAAACAAGACCTGACCTCCGACTTCGATTACAGCACCGATGAATTGGCTTGGAGTCCCGACGGAAAATCTCTCTATATCCGTTCGGCCTATCAGGGAGAAATACACATTTTCAAAGTAGGGCTCGATAAAAAAATCGAACAAATCACGACCGGATATTACGATTATGCCTCATTGGCTCCCGTAAACGACAACTGTTTGATCGCCATGCGCCACTCTCTGTCTCAGCCCGATGAAATTTATAGTATCGACCCGCAAAGCAAAGAAGTAAAGGAAATCTCTTTCGAGAATAAAG
>NZ_JAIJHU010000089.1:0-6966 GCF_022723415.1 Barnesiella sp.
GATTTTGAGCTTGGCACGTCGATGGTTAGGCTCGAACGCTGCCTTGCGCTCCTCGCACAGCATCTGGTCAATCAAGTCATCTGAGAGCTGCTTGCGAAGAAAATTCTCGGCAGAACTGATGTTAGGATTGAAAGCTGCGAGGTCATCGAACGTGAGCTTGCGATCTGCGAAATAATATCTACGTAGGATGAAGGGAGACCAGAGGAAAGACCGTATGTTGTCAAGGGCTTGGTCTGTCTCCGCCCATCCCTCGACACGGCGAAGCTCGTTGAGGATATTGTGCCTTGCCATGTCTCGGCTGTAGGTCAGCTCACGCTCCAAGGCATCGACACGAGCCTGTGAGGCAGGTGCGATGTTGTCGTTGCTGACCACCCCGAAGCCATTGTCGGTCATGATGATGTCTTGCGAGTGCAGACGGTCGAGGAAGGTGGCGAGTATCACATAGCCTGTGACGTGGCGCAGCAGGGGCGATCCCTCCTGGGTCGCCTCGCTCTCATGGTCGGTATTGACGACATCTGCCACGAGGTCGTTGTATGTCTGCTCGAAGGATGGCTCAATCTTGGTGAAGACATCCTCGGAAGCGGCTCTCACGAATGGCAAGAGCTGCTCAAATTGGTCAGCTGTTATTTTGATCATCTTCTTGCTTTGAGTTTGGGTTGTTTGAAACTTTCTTGGCATCCTTGTTCTCATCAAGGGTGGTGAGCATGATGAGTGGCACGTCTGGATAGACCTTATCCTCCCAGTGGTTGAAATAGATGATAACCCAGTGGACAGTCTCCATGAGATCATGGAAGGCTTTCTCTATCGACTGCTTGAGCGTGAAGAGCTCTCGCTTGTCGGATCCTGAGTTGTTGGTCTGACTCTTGCCAGGAGTAGCACCCACGAGGTTAGGATGGATATTGTCTGCATAACATTGCATATTGTTGCTCTCTGCGATGTCGTCGCTGTAGTCGCCTCCGTCCTTAGAGGTGTCGATGCGAGTAATCTTGACCATGTTAACCTCCTTGCCGTCTGGGGTAGTGTAATATCCCGCCACCCACAGTTTGCCGCTGTTCTCTATGCCAGAGATGAAGGACTTGATTTTTTCTTTTTCCTGGAGCTTACGCTTTTTCTGATCTTCTTGATTGGTGATGTGCTCTTCCTTGAAGATGCCGCGCCAATAGTCGTTGTGGATTTCCACGAGGTAGGGGATAGCGGCATGGTTTCTGAGCTTCGACATCTTGCCGATGGCGATGAGTCGGGAGATATCATACCATTTATCTCTGAAGATAGCACTGTAGTAGGGAACTGGATAGTATTGACATCCGGCAGTAGGGAAACGTGTCACGATGGCAAATACACGCGCCTTGGTGCGAGGACCATTGCCGCCTTGCCGTGACTTCACCTGTCCGCTCTGCCCCTTCAGCCCCATGCGCTCCTGCAGGTCGCCAAGCGGGTCGAGTTCGTCGAGCAATGGGATAACCTCTATGTTCTCAGGTTCCAGCGTATTGCGCCAATTAGCGTAAAGCACGTATTCGGAGCGACCGTTTTTGCTCTGCGTGAATCTGCAGTAGCAAGCCTCCTTGTGTCGGACGGCCACGATGCGGTCGCCCTTCTTGTTGAGGATGATAGCCGAGACGCAGAAAAAGAAATACTTCATATCCGTAATTTGCTCCAGGAAGAATCGGCTCAGAGAATTGTGCATCTTGAAGAGATTGACATCCTTGTCGTCGCTTGGCAGTTTGGTTTTGATGTCGTTGTATTGGAATCCAAGACCGTAGCAGGTGAGCACGTTGAAAAGTTTGTTCTGTGCCATCACGCTGCTCTCTCCGATGCTTTTGATGAGCTGGTAGGGTAGAAGGTTGTCTTCACCGAAGGGGATATAGGTGTAGTTTTTGCCATCGCTTGCCTTGACGGTCATCGTGTCTGTGATGCCGTCATCGTCGAAGATGCCAGAAGACTCCACGAAACCGCCCGTAGGGTTGTATGCCTGGTAGCTCATCACGTCGCCCATGGTGGCGAAGGTAATGTCTATGTTTTTGTCGTCCATTGCTATAAGTATATTGGGTGATTATTGTATCTGAAGATGAAAACGTCGCGCACCTTGCGCACCTGGTTGTTGACGGGGTTGCGAAGTCGGTGTGTACCCTCTCGCCAGTTAGAGGACGTGACGAGCCAGCCACGGTAGTGGATGATGGATCCGTCGGATGCCTTCCAGCAGTCGATGTCAACAGGCGAGCGGTCGATGCGTGAGATATCGAGCGATCGGCGAAGCTCGTTGATATGTATTGCCTTGCTTGTATCAGCCATATATGCGAAAACTTTAAGGGTGAAACTTTAGTTGAACGTGTCGTCGAAGGAATCATCGAAGATGCGACCTTCGCCCATATTCTTGAACATCACGTTTTGGATGCGCTGTGCATACTGGTAGGTGAAGGTGAACTCTGGCATATCGTCAGCCTCATTGGTGCGCTCTGCCTTGGATTCAGTGATGGTGACTTGCTTGTCTTGTGAGTAATCCCTGAAAAGATAGATCTCGTCGGAGCGCAGCAGGTCTTCGGCGAAGTGAGTCATCGATGGTGGCAGGATGCCGGTGTCGCCCTCGAAGTTGCGTGTCTCCCTGATAGAATAGTTGATTTTCTTGCCTGAGATCACAGCGCTCTTGCGCTCGAACTCTGGTGAGATCTTTTTTTTGCCGAGACAGTAGAAAGTCTCCTGGCATCCGAAGCTGTTGGTAAAGAGCAGCACCGGGTCTGCCACGCTGCCGGTATGATCTATCTGGAACTCTTGTGTGCGCTTGCCCACGGTCACGGTATAAGCGAAGAGATCTCCATATACCTCGTTGTGGTATCTGTCGGGTGATACGTCGAATGTGGTGATGCCATTGACTGTGCGTGTCGGTGTGACATCAGCTGTGAAGGTGGCGGTGTTGACGGTATTAGCATTCTTGATGTATCGCGCCGTGACGGTCGCCTTGGTGCTGTCTGAGCCGGCTGCATGGAGATATTCTCGATGGCCGAGGCGCGTGAGTTTGGCGCCATCCAGGAGTGACATGAAGTATCGGTCGAGGAATGTTGCCGCCGACATATCGATGTCAACGGTGGCATAGTAGGCGGTGATGCTGCCGCTTGACCATGAGGCAGATTCTGTCTCACCTGTGTGCTCGGTGATGGAGATTGAGAATGTGGCAATCACAGTCGGGCGCACCGCATCGGCTATGAGCGTGCCGAGATCGTAGATGGTGATGTTGCTGGAGACGGGGTAGTATGTCTCGCTGAGCAGTTCTTCTCCTGCACAGGTGATGGTGACGGTTGCGCTGTCGCCACCTATCGAGAAGGAGAAGGTGTCGAGCTCACTGGTGAAGAGTGGTGATGTTGGTTTGGTGGCTTTTATCATGTCTTATCTTTTTTTCGTGCAAAGATAACAAGGTAGGGGAGAAAATAAAAATACGAGACCGTCATCACGACGACCTCGTATGTTATCTACTTTCTGGTAGAAAAGTAGTCAATATAGAAAAAAATGACTGTATTTTTTGTTATTCAGACATGGTATCCTTGATTATCCAGACGAGCCTGCCACCCTCAATCTGCATCATCTTATATCCATGCTCTACCATGTATTCTGTGATGGTAGAGATAGAGGCAAAGACCATCTCTTTGATGGCATCCTGTATATCCTTGGAAGAGAGGAAGTCAACGTGCTGATCATTTTGATCATCACATGGACCACTGCCTTCTAAGTAGGCATCAAGGGCTATTGTCACATAGTCAATCTTTGACTCTCGCTCCTGCGGCTGTGGCTTTTGCTCATTGTCGTAGGCAGCAAAGCCTATCGGTCGTTTTTTCATACCTTACCTCCTTTGGCCTCCAGGGCTACGTTGATGGTCTGAAAGAGGTCGCTCATACGCTTGAAAGCGTTGAGCATGAGCAGCACCTTGCCGGGACCTCCGAAATCGTCCACGCTGTTGGTTACTACCTCGTCTGATACAAGTTTGTCCTGTATGTAGTTGAGGTTCTCGATGAAATTGTCGAGCTGGTCAACATTCATCATATCTGCCAGCGCATTCCATACTTCCGTTGTCATGCGCAGATCGGTTGCATTATTCTCATTCATCGCTCATCCCTCCTTTCTTGTCTCTGGTCCAGCTTGGGTGCAGGAGACCTTCTGTATCTCCCGTGAGTACCCCCCCAGAATCTCTATAGCGCTCGAATATGTTGTGTCGCTCGCTCTGGATCTTCTCGTTCTCGGTAGCCCAGTGGTTCTTGGCTGAAGCCTTGGCTAAGTTGTGTTTGCGTCCTGCTTCGTGACGGTCTTTTTTCAGACTATTAGTATTGAGTATGTACTCCTTTTGGACTCTCTCATAGTCTTGTCTTGCGTTGTATAACAAAACTTTTTCCTGATACTCCTCTTCGATTATTTTATCAATGACTTTATCGTAATCGTCCTGTGCGTCGGCCATTCGCTGAGCGTAATCAAAGCGAAGCTCATTCAGCTTTGCCGTATTCTCCGCAAGAAGTTTATGGAACTCCTCGGTGGTGAGGTTGTTGGTCTCTATGTTATTTGAATTATTGTCTTTCATTTTCTTGTTCTGTTTAAAATGGTTTGTTAATTACGATGGCAATGGTTCCCACACCCGTGCCACTCTTCTTGAAGGCGCCTTCCTCTATCTCGTAAACCTGGGCGGAAACTTCTTCCAGGAATGCGCGGAAATCCTTGCATACCTTTTCCGAAGCCTGCTGCCAATGCCTGGAAGTAATGGCTGCCACGGTTCCGCCAGGCTTGAGATCTTGGTACATCTGCATCACATGCCTGATGTCCTGGTTCTTCGAGAAGGGAGGGTTTGCCACTATCAGGTCGTACTCCGAAGGGTGCTCTGCCTGAGTGAAGTCATCACCAAGCAGACGGATATGATCCAGCTTGGAAAGCTTCTCCTTATTCTCCGGCATCAGCTCGTAGCAATCTACTACCACGTCCGGCTGCACCCTGTGGATGGCTTCGATGATGGCTCCGGTTCCTGCACTAGGCTCCAGAACCTTACAGTTAGGACTGAAGTCGCCTGCCAGCGATACCAGCCAGTCAGCAACCTCGGGTGGCGTGGCAAAGAACTGGAAGTCCTTGGCCAGGTTGCAACGCTTGCCCTCCATCAGTATGCCTGCCACTCGGGTAGCGTCGAAGTCGAAGCTGAAGCCCTGCACCTTGCCTCCCGTCCACTTGCCGCCGGCTTCCTCTATCCAGAGCTTCACGTCGGCATAGGTCTTCTTGCTCAGTTGCACATTGGGCAGATAGAGTATATTGTCCTTGAATGTGCATTGCTTGAGCACTTCCTCTGCTGACAGCCTCTTTCCGTCCTGCTTGCCGGAAGACTTTTCGTCGATTTCGTCTGTAAAGTCAGGGGCAAGCAGATAGGCAAGCTTTTGGGTGAGACACAGCTCTGCATATTTCACTTCAGTAAGTAACTCCAACATTACCTCGAAGAAGGGTAAATCCACATGTCCTGTATCATCATAGATGTTCACATCCTTGAATGAATCACAAGTTGTATGAACGTTCGCTATGCTACCACGTAACATTTCTATTAAAGTCTCTTTTTTGTTCATCATGACTTTTCTGTAGATAAATCATTGTTGTGTCTAAGCTATTATGGCCAAGGAGTTCGGCAAGCTGCGTCACGTCCTTGTTCTTCTTGAGATACTGCTTGGCAAAGAAGTGGCGGAAGGCGTGGGCGTGCATCTTGCTCCTGGCTATACCCAGATGGTCGCCCCATCTCTTCAAGGCTTCAGAGAAGCCCCTGTCGGTCATGGGACCATACTTGCCGTTGCAGAGATGCCCCGTCTTGCCCGTCTTCTTCATATACTCCCTTACCTCCTGCTGAAGGCTTTTCTGAAAAAACACCTGGCGGAACTTGCTGCCCTTGCCCTTCAGAACCACCTCGCCGTTGGCTACATCCTCCCACGAGAGCTTCATGAACTCATGCAGGCGAAGGCCTGTAGTGGCCAGAATCCTCAGCCAGTAGTAAGGGTCCTGGTTGGGATTCTGCTTCAGATAAGCCAGCAGAGCCTGATACTCCTTCTCCGTAGGTATATTGTCCATAGAGAGCTTGCGCTGGGTTTTTACCCTTTTCACAGAAATGGGCTTTTTCGCAAACTTGGAGTATTTCACCAGGGCGCACATACGGTTGTTGATGGTAGCGGGCTTCATCTTCTGCTCTTCCAGCGTCTTCAGAAACCGCTTCACGTTTTCCTGGTTGAACTCGTCGGCATAAGAAAAGAAACTCCTGATGCTGCAGCGATAGGTTTGCTGGGTGCGCTCGCTGGCATCCGACTCAGCGTCCAGCCATTCGATGAACTCGTTCACCTTCTTCTCGTTTCGAGCACAGATATCTTCTTTCTTTTCCAGCGATTTCACCTTGCGCTTTGCCCGGCTGTAGCCCACGCCGATGAACGACAGGAAGTCGAGGATGGCATCAGTAGCACCGGGCATGGTGGAAAGCTCAGAAGCATGAGCCTGCCTGTATCTCCGATAACCCCTGCGGCTTATCTCGTCAGCTTCTTCAAGGAAGATGAGGACGTATTTTGCCGCAAGCCCTATCTTACGGTAGGTTGCCCCGCTCGAAGATAAATAACCTAAATAGCCTGTGTAGTTATTTTGCCTCTCTGTATCCATTTACCTTTTCGCTTCATCACATCACCTCCCCTCCGAAAAAGAAACCGCTGACTGCCACGATGGCCATCAGAGCCATCATGCCCACCATGACCTTGACGACATCGCCATAGGTAACTGTCTCGTCACAGAGGAAACTGAAGGTTTCGCTCTTGGTCTTGGCGAGCTTCTTGATTTCACACTTGAGGGCCTTGATACCCTCCTCAACGCTGATGCCTACAGGTCTCACCTGTGCATCATTTAATAAAATAGAATTCTGCATATTGCATCGTCTTATAACCATTAACAGCCGATTGTACAAAAGGGTGGCGGCTGCATTCCCCGTTG
>NZ_JAIJHU010000090.1:0-6806 GCF_022723415.1 Barnesiella sp.
AATATGGAAAATAAAGAATTAATATCAATTGTGGCATCGGTATATAAAGGTGAGAAATACCTTGCCGATTGCCTGGATTCAGTTTTGGCACAAGACTATTCTAATTTTGAGTTGATTATGGTTGATGACGGTTCACCAGACAGCTCCGGTACAATATTAGACAGTTATGCTGCTAAAGATAAGCGTATAAAGGTTGTTCACAAAGAGAATTCAGGAGTATGTAATTCACGCAATGTAGGAATTGATATGGCGCAAGGTGCATACGTCTGCATTATTGACCAAGATGATTTACTGTCTCCTGATTATCTGAGCTATTTCTATAGACTAATAAAAGATAATGATGCAGAAATAGCAGCTACGCCTACTGCTGATAAGTTTTTTGGAGAAATCAAACTTGATGATGGACGTAATGATTATGTTACAGTATTAAGTGGAGAGCTGACTGCAATCAATATGCTTTATCACAAGATTATTATTGCCCCTTGGAATAAAATGATAAGTAGAGAATTGATAGAAAAATACCATATCCGTTTTGTTCCTGAGTTTTTCAATGGAGAAGGATTTGCATATTCTATAGAATGTTTTCAAAGAGCTAGACGTGTAGCTATGGGCCATCATAACGTATATCATTACCGTGTGGGTGATCCAGAAAGTGGAGCCTCTAAGTTCAGAGAATATTCTATTCATAGTTGCATAAAAGCTCAGCTTTATATTAAAGATAAACTTGTTTCAAAATCAAGTGAAACTCAAAAGGCATGGAACTTTAGTAATTGGCATTCTCATTGTGACTGTTTAAACATGATGGTGGGATGTGGTGTAATGAAAGAGTATAAGGCACTTTACGATAGAGTTAAGACTATCTGCCAGAAAAATGCATTGTGTGCTTTGTCGGCACCCATCTCTTTGCAGCAGAAATTAAGAGGAATCTTATTTGCTGTTTCTCCATATTTGGCAGCAAAGGTTATCAATCATTTCCGTATCAGAAAATTTAGTAAGGAGGCATAATGAAAGTAGGCATATTATCAATGCAGGAGGTAAAGAACTATGGTTCTTTCCTCCAGGCATTCTCGTTGAAAAGTAATATTGAGGCTTTAGGGCATCAGTGTGAGTTCGTGAACATTGTACCTGGTGAACAGCTTGGCGATTATAAGATTAGTAAATTCCATAAGATTCATCTGCTGGTTGAAAGATTATGGGGATTGGATTTTGTTAACCGCTTTAAGTACATCTATCAGTTTCAAAGTCGTTTTTCCAAAGAGTTTTTGCCGGAATTGGGAGTAAAGAAAGGTATTACAACAGAGCATTTTGATACCGTAGTCATTGGTAGTGATGAGGTGTTTAATTGTGCCCAAAAAACTTGGTTTGGCTTTTCTAAGCAGTTATTTGGAGAAGGTTTGAATGCACATAAGGTGATAACCTATGCTGCCTCTTTTGGTGCTACTACTGTGCCTAAGTTGGAAAAACTAGGTATCAAGGATACTGTGTCTAGTCTCTTGAAAAATATTGATAAGATTTCCGTTAGAGATGCGAATAGCGTGAAAGTTGTGGAGAAGTTGACGGGTAGCATCCCAAACAAGAATGTGGATCCTGTTCTTATCTACGACTATACTAAGCATATGCCTGCATCTGTGAATTTGAAAGATTACATGATAGTCTATACTTACCCTGGGCGTATTACTGATAAAAATGAAATTAATGCCATTCGAGCTTATGCTAAGAATAAAGGCTTAAAACTGGTAAGTATTGGTCATTATTTTCCATGGTGTGATATGACTATAGTTCCACATCCTTTTGAGGTGTTGGCTTATTTCCAACACGCTACATGTATTGTAACAGACACATTTCATGGTTCTGTATTTTCAATCAAGTTCAACAAGCAATTCTGTACAATTGTTCGTGGTATGAATAGTAATAAGCTTACTCATCTTTTAGAACAATTTGGCTTGGAAGGCAGAATAGCTAATGATGTAAGTAAACTTCCTGGTATTATGAATACAAGTATCGATTATGAACCTGTTAATATAAAGATAGCTGAGGAAAAGAAACGTTCTATTGCTTATCTTAAAGAAAATTTATAAAGAACAAATACGTATTTTAAATGCAACCAAAGAAAATCATTTCGGGTCTTGATGTCATGAAATTTATCATGGCATTCTTAATCGTGGATATTCATGTCCAAGGTTATCTCATTACCCCCCCATTTTTCAAAATTATGTGATTCATCCTATTGAAAGTCTGGCTGTTCCGACATTCTTCGTGATTTCTTCTTTCTTGTTTTTTAGGAAAGCAAGATACGAAGAATGCCAGATGAACCAAGTTTTGCATTTTATGAAACGACTTTGTATTTTATACCTATTTTGGTGTGTGATATGGAGTCCGATTATATATTTGCAGAAGGAGTATTTCCATCCGTTTACAATATGGGTACCTCTTTATATAATAAGAGATTTCTTCTTTGGTAATATGTTTGATGCAAGTTGGTTCTTAGGGGCATTGCTTGTAGGAGTTCCTATGGTCTGGGGATTAAGCCGATTGTTCAAGAAAGACGTTTTGGTAATACTTTTGCCATTGCTGGTATATTTGTATTTATACTATGTTAAAGAGTTACCTTCTGAATGGGCTGTCCTTTATGATTGGTATAATGATTTCAAATCACCTAATTTATCGTTTCCTGGCGGTTTGCTTTGGATAACATTAGGATATGTTATGGCCAATAATTCTGCAATAACTTGGATGGAGAAGGTAAGGAATGGTTTTGCATGGGTGGCTGTACTGCTATTCTTGATTTTATCTTTCTTTATTCCTATTGTGCCAAAGATTCTTTGTGTTGTTGCTTTGTTTGTTGCGGCCTATACATGGCAGTTGCCTGAACATCCGCAGTTATATCGTAGATTCAGAACTTATAGTATACTTTTCTATGTGATTCACGATTGCTTTAAGAAGATTCCAAAGCAGTTATTCGGATGGGAGAATGGTCCTCTTCTGTTTATTGTGACCATCGCTTTCTGTTTCTTGGCATCGGAATTTATTATGCGAATGAAGGATATGAAGGGATTTGGATATCTGAGGTATGCATATTAAATATTTTGATTATGGAAGAAAATAACAATTTAGTCGAGTCCTTTGAAAATTCACTCTTAAGTGATGACAAGAAAGACTTGATAGCAACTGTCGGTGATACAAGCATTGATGCGGTTGTAAGTAACGGCGCATTAGATGGAATACCAATACTTGGTATCTTGAACGGTATTTATAAAGTGGGGAAAAATATTCAGACACTACGCCTATGCAAGAAAGTTGCGAAATTTCTTTATGACACGAATTCTATATCACAATCGGATAAAGAACGGTTCATAAAGGAATATACAGAAATCAATAAAGAGAAAGGTACAGAGCTTCTATTGAATGTTATAGACAAAATTGATAATATCAACAAGATAGAATGCTTAGCTAATTTGATGAAAGCCAAAGTAAATGGAGAAATATCTATAGAGAATTTTGTACGTCTATGTCTTGTTATAGAGAAACTCCCCTATGTAGATTTTTGTAATTTGGAAAAATATAAGCAAGATTATAGCGAGGTAGGTACAGATGACATATTGTTGTCTGCTGGCGTGATTTATAATAGCGTTATAGATGCTAATGATGGCGATAAATATAAGTTAAATTATATTGGAAAGCTATTGCTACGATATGGAATAGGCATAGATACTGATGTTAATGCACCTACACCTGTATCTATGCCAAATATGGTTTCTGCAAAAGTTGTTGGAGATACGTTAAATTTTGAAGAATTATGACAAAAGAAGAGTTTGTTTCCATTTTAAAAGAAAGAAAGGGAGCACCTTTTTTGTTCTTGGGGTCGGGCTTCTCTCGGCATTATCTTGGTACACCTCAGTGGAATGGTATTCTTCAGATGTTTGCCCCACATAAATTGGCGCAATATTATTCAAAATTAAATACAGACTCCCTGATAAAAGTTGCAACAGCAATAGCAAAAGATGTAACAGAAGAGTTTTGGAATTTGGATGATGATGATGAATTCAAGATGGCTGTTCAAGATAAAGTACTTGATGGTAGTTCTGTTTTAAAGATTAAAATATCTGACTATCTGAAGAAGCAATCACTCCATGATTTTCCAGATGAGTATGAGGAAGAAATACATATCTTAGAAAGATTGTGTATTGATGGTATCATCACGACAAACTGGGATGATACAGCAGAAAGGTTGTTTCCTAAGTTCACTCCATATGTAGGTCAAGAGCAGCTAATTTTTTCTTCAACATATAGTGTTGGTGAAATTTATAAGATACATGGAAGTTACAAGATTCCACAAAGTTTAATTCTTACAGAAAATGATTATGATGGATTTAGTAAGAAAAATCCATATCTTGCCGCAAAACTCATCACGATATTTATAGAGCATCCAATAGTCTTTTTAGGTTATTCTATCTCCGACTCGAATATTCAGGATATTTTAAAGTCGATTGTTGCTTGTTTGGATAACGATAATATCAAAAAATTGCAAGACAATCTAATATTTGTTGAATGGGTTGATGATTCGTCATTCCAAACAGCGATAGAAAGACAGGATATTATGATGGGGAACAAAGTGAATTTGCCAGTCATAAAGATAAGGACGCATAGTTTCAAAGAGGTGTATGAGCTACTTCAATATTACGAGCGAGCAATTCCTGCAAATTTGTTGAGAGAATATAAAAAACAGTTTTATGAAATTGTTCAATCAGAAAAACCAGAAAGAAAGTTATATGCTTTGCCTGAAGAAAAAGTTGACAAGGACAAAAGCATTCAGGTAGTTTATGGCTTTGGCGTTATAAAGAAATTCCATTCTGCTGTTGGTTATAGGGGGCTCAAAGCAGTAGACCTACTTAAAGATGTATTGGATGATAATAAAGAATTGAACGCAGAACAAGTATTAACAGAGGCATACCCTCAGATTTATTCTAGAGGAACTTTTTTGCCAATATATAAATACTTATCCTTAATTGGAATTGAAAGTGATGAAAGTTATAAAAGAAACAAACTAGGTTTAAACTATCCATTAAGAAAAAAAGAGGATTTTCAATCCTATAAGTATCTTGATGAAGATAAAAACCTTTCCCTACAAGGAGCTATTGAAAAGTATAATAGTACAAGAGTATGGAAAGCCATCGCTCTCATCCCTTATCTTTATATATCTAAAGATGAACTACCTACATTGTGTAGTTTCATAGAACATAATTTTTATGATTTTCTTATAAAGAAAAATAGCTATTCTACATTTATGAGGAAGTTAATATGCTATTATGATTGGTTAAAATATGGTTGGGAATAAGGAGTGTATGAAAAATTCAATTTTAGTCAATAAAATACTTTCGACGGAATTTTATTCTGTCAATCAGATATTTGAAACAAAGGGTAAGGTTTATACTTACCTCAATCCTGTATCTTATCTCACAGCTCTGGATAATAAGGAACTGTTTGGTAAAATGGATGGTATATTTGCCGATGGTGACTTGCTGGTGAAAGCCATCAAGATGGTGTATGGCAAGCAGGTGACAAGAAGGAGCTTTGATATGACTTCGATGGCACCGGAGTTGTTCTCTTATGCAGAGGAGCATGGAAAGACCATCTATATCGTGGCTTCCAAGCAAGAGCAGGTGGAGAAAGCCGTGGAGATATTCCGTGAGCGGTATCCAAAGGTGAAGTTTGCTGGTTATCGTAACGGTTACTTTGCTTCAGAACAAGAAATGGATGAAGAAGCTAAGCATATCGTTAAACTGAATTCAGATTTCTTGATAGTTGGTATGGGAGCCTTGATGCAGGAGAAGTTCCTGCTAAAGGTGAAGGATGCCGGTTATCAGGGTGTCGGATTTACCTGTGGTGGATTTATTCATCAGACTTCCAGGAATGAGATAGATTATTATCCGGCATGGGTGGATAAAACGAATCTACGCTTTGTTTATCGAATGTGGAAGGAACCGCATACCCGTAAGCGTTATGTGATGGCAGGCTTGCTGTTTCCTGCAAGATTTATCGTAGAAAAAATCTTCGGATAGTCTTGTATAGCCAGTGAATGGGAGAGAAGACTACCAATTCAGATTTTGGTTCGCAGGATGGAAGAAGATACATGGAATAAAATAACAGATATATGGGTAAACGGTTCCCGCTCTCCTTTTTAATTAAGTTACTTTTCGGAGATGGAACTTAGTAGCCCTTTTTGACTATATTCAAACCAATAATAATATGCAAGTAATAAAGACTGATATTGAGGGCGTGCTCATCATTGAGCCTCGCCTTTTTAGAGATGCTCGTGGCTATTTCTTCGAGAGCTTTAGCGAGCGTGAGTTTAAAGAGAAAGTAGAGCCATTGGTGGGCTACAAGGTGGAGTTCTGCCAGGACAACGAGAGCATGAGTTCTTATGGTGTGATGCGTGGTCTGCATTTCCAAAGACCTCCGTTTACACAGAGTAAGTTGGTGAGATGCGTGAAGGGTAGAGTGCTGGATGTTGCCGTGGATATCCGCAAGGGTTCGCCAACATACGGTAAGCATGTGGCGGTGGAACTGACGGAGGATAATCATCGCCAGTTCTTTATTCCTAAGGGCTTTGCGCATGGCTTCGCTGTGTTATCGGAAACTGCGGTATTCCAGTATAAGTGTGATAACTTCTATCACCCAGAGGCTGATGGGGGTATCTCTATCCTGGATGAATCTCTTGGCATTGACTGGCGCATTCCTACGGAACATGCTAATCTTTCGGAAAAGGATACAAAACATGAGGTATTGAAGGACTTTGAAAGTCCTTT
>NZ_JAIJHU010000091.1:0-6783 GCF_022723415.1 Barnesiella sp.
GACAGTGGGAACATGTCTATGTAGATCAGGGATATATGACGGATGATATGTTGACACCTGATTATATCCATTGGCTTTATACCGCCTTTACCCGTGCCAAGAGTAAACTCTTCTTAGTGAATTGGCCTAAAACACAAACGCAAGCCTGAAGAGTTCCCTGCGCTGGAAATCGATTTCGGATATAAAGTTACTAATATTTCTTTTTTTTTCGCTATTTTTTATACATTATTAAAAAATAATCCTTATCTTTGCATCCGTAAACCTTGCTGAAAGCCTCCATTGGGCTGAGGTCGGGGATGCATATATATATTAAGGCGTAACTGAACGCTTTGGTTTTGACGATTCGTGAACTTCGCAAATTCAACAACTTGTCAAGAACAAAAGCAACGGGGACGCCCTATGGGGTGTATATTATACAGCCCTCATTGGCTTTGGACTCATACGTTCAGAGTTAGATGGGGTATCTATATAGTTACATCGGCGTGGGGCTTTCAGCGTTGCTCGTTTCGGCAAGTTGGGGCAATGCGAAGGCCTACGAATCGTGGAACGAGTGACAGGACTGGCTCCACGCTTTCTTTATATATATACCTTATTTATTATATTAACTGCCAATTTGGGAGTCGTTGGTATAACAACATCTGATATGAAAAAGAACATGATGAAACTTGCCGTTATTGCATCATTGCTAACAGTTTTCACTACAGAAGCAAATGCCCAAGTTCAAAGAAGTGAATGGACGGTTGGTCCTATCATCACAACAACCAATCCTGCTTATTCTGGTGCAGCTATGGTAGCAGAAAGTGCCATCGCCGCCATTTACTGTGGCGTAGATATGGAAGAAGGAACTATTAAGCGAGATTTACCAGCTTCAGCTAAATTTTGGATGCCAATGTTCACTTATAAATGGCACGCCATCAAAAGTATGAAGATTGATGACGACAAAGCGAAATTCAGACACAAGATGGATTGGAGTTTGAAAAACTACTCCGTTGGTTACCGCCTTGGCTATATGTCTCGAACGGTTCCATTGGGATTTGAAATCCAGGCAAACTACGAACAAGAAAATATGGCATACAAAATGACTGGCGATGAAGATTACAGAGATGCAACTAAGACGATGTTTGTTCCAACCGCATTGCTGAAAGTTCGATTTGGCAGTTACACAACAGGTGCATTCTGTCCTACTCTGGAATTGGGTGGAAGTTATGACTACGCACTAAGTTACAAAGAAAAAACTGATGGTGAAACAATTAAAAATAAAGATCTTGTCAACAGTGGATTCTCTGGCATTGTCGGCATAGGCTTTACCATTCCTTCAACTCACTGGCACTGGAACTTGCGCTACTCTCATCAGTTCTACAAGTATTACAACAAAGATGCTGTATTGGATGGTGAGAAGCTAAACTTTAACGAGAAATCCACATTTGGAACATTCATGCTTGTTTCATCTTATGCATTCTAACCATGAGAAAATCATCTTTCAAACATATTTTGCTTGCACTTGTCCTAATTTTGACAAGTGTAAGCTGCCAAGCTACCTCTAAAGAAATTTTAAAGGCAGACAGTTGTTGGAGCAAAGCAATCGGTGATAGTATTTCAGAAATCATAGTCAAATCAAAACATACCAAAACCTTTCTATGCAAATATGAAAAGGGCAAAAGTATTAGAACCGACTTCAAGAAATTGAGAAGAAAATATCAATTCTTATTGAGATTTCTTTTGTCAAATCCACAAATGACCCAACAAGACAAAATCGTCTATGGACATTTCACCCCTTGTATTGGCTTTGAATTGAAAAAATCCAACAAGGAGAAGGTTTATGTTTATGTGGACTTAGGACTTGGTAAATGGTCGATTAACGATACGGAATCAAAACAGATTAAACGATTCGACATAGAAGGCTATGAACTCTTACGTTTCTGTGCCATGCTCTATCCTACGGATAAATTTATTACAGGTGTTTACAATAATAGACTCAACAAATGAAAAAAGTAATTTTCCTTCTGTCTATGCTGCTGATGTCAGCTATGACATACGCTCAAACCATTCACTGGCTTACATTTATCGATACAAAAGATGAAAATGTTGGAGAGATAGATATTTTAGGAAGAAAAGTATTATATGGTAGATATATCAACCTTATCAATGCTGCTTTAGCTTCCAAAGGGATACCGCAAACATACAAGATTATTATGACTCACGCCTTTCTCCAGAAAACTGCAAGAAAGCCATTCAAAACTTGCATTGTCAACCTAATGACATCATTATGTTCTACTATATAGGACATGGCGGAAGAGCCATTAACGATAAATCTACAGTATATCCACAAATGTGCTTGGGACAATCCTACAATGAAAGAATGATCCCACTCGATTGGGTATATAACCAACTCAAGTCGAAAGGAGCTCGTTTGACTGTCACCATTGGAATGTGCTGCAATTCAGAATCTAGAGGTCTTACCTCAAAAATCGCTCCTCAGTTTAGTCCTAATAACGGAAATACATATATGACAGACCAAGAAGCTGCAAGAATTCAAGAACTATGTCTCAGCTACAAAGGAAATGTACTTGTCACATCAGCCTCACCTGGTCAGACATCAGGATGCGCGGAGAGTAATCTCGGCTATTTCGACACATATACAAACGTACTAGTGCATATATTTGATGCCCTTCAAAAAGGAGAATTAGCTCCCTCTTGGGATGCATTGTTGGCAGAAACAAAATCTACAGTCAATGAAGTTACAAAGAACAGACAAACACCTATCTTCGAAACTCACGTGACAAAGACATCGGCTCCTCGGCAAACCGCAAAGAAAGAAGCACCTCAACAAGAAAACATTGAAAAACCTACTTCTAAGCAAGAAGGAAGTACATCTGATGAAAATGCAGAAAAACAAACTGCCCAAAATCTCCTCAACAAAATTGCCACAATCTATGATTATCTCACAGACACTAGCATCAACGAAGAAGACCGCATTGAGGTAGAGCAAAGGTTTACCCAAACGTATAGTGACGAAATCAGTGAAGTCAAAGTACTAAGCCAAGACAATGATTTTGTTATTGATAGAAGTAGTTTTGAAGATTTCAACGGTAGAGTTGCGACATCTCGATTACTGAGAAAAATTGCCATTTGCGGATACTTAAAAGGTACAAATGGCAAAATTGCATTAGTCGTAAAAGAAATATATAAAAAGTAAAACAACATAATATGAAACAGAACATCCTTTACAAAAGACTGGCGATGTTGTTCTTCACCATCATAATGACGAGTATAGTTTTCGCACAAAACCAACTGACAGAACAAATCAAAAGACGTGCCGCAGAGAAAGTTGGTCAAATGAACGACTATATCTCATTTATGGCCAACAAGAATAAGAAAGCAAACACACGCCTTTACTATAAGAAAAAAGCTCTTAATCTTTTTGTTGGTTGCGGAGAAAGCTACGAGGAAGATGGAGTAAGAAAAGAAGGCGTACAAATGGAAGTTACATCCATTAAAAGAAAGACTAAATCACGACGGTTGATGAAGACTTACTTCCAAAGTCTTATTGACCTAGGATATAGCCAAGTAAACATTACCTCAACAGACATTGCAGACATAAAGGTAAGCCAACTACAAAAGATTGGCGAGAATCTTTTTGTGTGCACTTGCTATTTTGAACAAGCTTTTATTGGTTATCAAGATGGACGACCTATATACAAAGACATCACTCGTAAGCACGTTAAATGTTATGTTTTCGCAGAAGAAACGGAAAATGGAACCGAGCTGATGATTTTACTTGGTGATGTCACAGCAGACGAGACTCGCAAGTTATGATGAGACATATGCTTGCATTCATCTTCTTGTGCCTGTCCTATTCTATAGAAGGACGGGCGCAAGAAATCCACTGCGATACGATTCTTGAAAAAAGAATCTATGAATATATCGGCTTGTTCAAAGACTATTTGCAGTTTATGTCTAATGAGCAAAAGTCATTGGAAACGAGATGTTATTATGAGAAAAAAGCAAAGGCACTTTTCTCGCCAAACTCATATGCTATCATCTATAAAGATAGCATAGTTTTTCAGAGCTTCCCGATTGATTCCCTTCTGAAGAGTATTAGAACTTCTCAATTATCTTTATCGGACATTACATTAGATTCCATTCAAGTACCTAATTGGAACTGCAAAACACCAGACTCCCAACAAAGTACAATATGGGTAGAATGCAAAGTCATATCTATAGATAATGCGGTTACGTATAGGCATCAAGACAGCTTGATGCTTGCTAAGGAGTCAACCGAAAAACGTGAAGAATGGCATCCTTTGCTAGGCAATCTTTACATCAGTTATATACATAATCATGTCAAAGAAAATGAAATCAAAAAAGACAATTCTATACCTCTTACTATTGTTGATTGTACCCTTGACAACAAGAGCACAGTTTGTCAACGAGTTAAACAAAAGCATGTACGATGCAAGAGTAAAACTCGTGGACGAATTCTTCAGCCGATTCAACGGGACAGAAAAGAGAAAAGACATTCCAAGCAAAAGCAAAGATGCAAGGAAGAAGAATCTTCTCATGTTATTAAACCTGGCGAACTATAAATCTGCTAACGATGCAAAACTAAAGGTTGCAGACTCTATGATGCAACAAGTTATCATCCATCAAGTCCAACTCCATTATGCAGATTCTCTTTGGTTTGCCAAGGTAAAATGCAAAGGCAGTTACAAAGGCAAGGACACATCTTTCTTCCTTTATCTCACCATTGAGCAACGAGGTGAGGATATGTACAAATGGGTGATTCAAAAGGCAGAGGGTAAACTCTTTGAGTTGACACCCAAAATAAAGAATGAAAGAATCATGCTGATGCCAGACGACCATGAGACTAGATTCACCTCACTTCATCGTATAACAACCGACTACCAAAAGTGTGTCACCAATTTTGCCAATAAATACTACCAAGTAGATCCCACTACCGTATTTTTCACAATGGTACAAACTGGTCTCTTGAAAATCGACTTCATCGACAATGTGAAACTGACATTCCTTCAGATACCAGAATATGCTTTCAGTATTGAATACTTTGATCGAGAAGGCAATAATTCTGGTTGGCTCATCGACAACTTATGGAAGATGAGCAATGATGAAAAGGAGCAGTTCCTAAATAACATTTATACAAGACCAAAAAGTAAGATATGAAAAGAATTTATTTATTAGCAGGAATGTGCTTGACATTTCTTTCCACCTATGCTCAAGCTCCAACGACTACCATCCAAAAATATGGCAATTATCTTTCAACTTGGATGGACGAAGATGACATCGAAATGAGAGACAAAATCTCACAGATGTGTGAAGGTAAGAAAAGTTGCAGGGTGGACGACAAACTGATGTTAGAGTTTATCAAACGCTCCAAAGAAGTATTGGGAAACGGAGACAAAGTCATGGACACCTATCTCAATGGCTTTGAGAGCCTATGTGGCAAGACTCACTTCCAGTTGTCCAACATAACACAATTGGATGACGACGCAGCACCTGACATCAAGAACAAGAAAGACAATGAACCACCATTGAAATGTGTCACCGCAAATCTTTTTGTTAAGAACAAAGATCTTAACTTTACAGGATCAGACATGTTTATGATAAGAGGCAACATGATTACAGGTATCGTTGACAACAACAATGATTTGTCAATAGGTAAAGCTATACGCCTCTATTCACAGCACAAGTATGAAGAGGCTTTCCGAATGTTTCGTACCCTCGCCTATCAAGACATTTTCAACTATGAAGCCCAATACTATTTAGCTGTTATGGAAATAAGGAAGCAAGGCTGTAGTTATCTCTCACCTAAAGTAAGAGACAAAGAATGTCTTTGGTTTTGTTCAAAGCCATTTGTCATTACAGATGGTTCCAAAAAAGGAGCTAAACTAAAATCTTTCTATGATAGATTTTCCATGGATGGAAGCCAAAACATCTATAATGGATTTGGAATATATGCTAATTCATTCAGCTTATTAAAACCATTCAATGAAGGCTTATTGCCATTCAAAAAAAAAGTTGGCAACAAATATGTTTTCGGTTTTATGAATGAGTCTGGAAAGATTGTTATTCCAGCCAAATATGGCTTTGCTTATCCATTTGGACGCAATGGACTAGCCATCATCCAAAATGGAGATAAGGTTTGCGCTATAGACAATACAGGAAAAGAAGTTGTGCCATTTGGGGCATATGACAATATGGGAAGAGGTTTCAAGAACGGAAACAATATCGCTCACATTGGAAAAACTGCTTATCTTATTAACAAGGAAGGAGCCATAATCAAGACTCTTGTCAACAGCAATGAAGATGTATGGTGCGGCAACTACTACTTTGGAGACTATCTGGTAATTGGCGAAGGGACAGACATGAAATATATCTTCGATTGCAATGGTAATATTTTTTGGAAAGGTCATGCAAACGCTTATTCCATCAATGCAGAAAAAGGAACTATCGTTATGGGAAAAAATAATGGTGACAAGACGGAAACAATCACAGAAACAGAAGTGCCATATAACTGGTAACAAGACTTCAACAATATAGCATTTTACGTTTCCGAATCATAAAGCTTACTTCAATCGCCATCGAAGCCTACTTCAATCGCCATTGAAGCTTACTTCGTTGCGCAATGGAGTAAGCTTCATTGGTATTCAGGAGAGAAATGGACACTGCCATCACTTGCCACAAGGCACAGGGTGGACAGTGGGAACATGTCTATGTAGATCAGGGATATATGACGGATGATATGTTGACACCTGATTATATCCA
>NZ_JAIJHU010000092.1:0-6462 GCF_022723415.1 Barnesiella sp.
TTTCAATACCATTTTCTGCCATTACACTCTTTGCAAATCCCATTCTTACCAAGTCGAACCAACGCTGACCTTCATAAGGGAACTCTCTCTGTCGCTCAACCAAGATGCCTTTGCGGAACTTCTCTTTTGAAGACAGCTGTCTTGCTGTCAAATTAGAGATGCCTGCTCTTTCTCTTACGGCATTAAGACATTTGAGAGCAAGAGAACCCTCAGATGCATCATACTCGATTTCGTTAAGAGCCTCAGCATACATCAAAAGAACATCTGCATAACGAAGGAGAATCTGATCATTACCTACAGTATTGAAGGTTGTACTCTTTGTATCATAGAATTTTCTCATCAAATACACATTCTTCGCAGCCTGTACATAAGTAATGAGATCTTTGCGAGCATCATTTGTAGGATAAGTATTGAGAAGAGAACTTGTCTGGTTGGTATCATCAGTTGAATTGGTAAGATTGTACCAATAGCTGTGACCCTCTCCCTCTATTTCCTTATTGAAATGTACAGCAAAGATAATCTCTTTATTGTTCTTGTTATCCACATTGAAGACCTGGGCGATAGGGCTAACCAACTGATATTTTCCAATCAGCTGAGAAAGAATATCTCTTGCTTCTTCCCACTTATGGAAAGTAAGATAAACCTTACCGAGCAAAGCCTTAGCTGCTCCAGATGTTGCTCTACCCATATCTGCTGATGAGTAAGATTCAGGAAGATAGTTGTTATCAATAATCTCCTTCAAATCACCAGCAATCAAGTCGAACATCTGCTCATCAGAATATCTTGCCACTTTCAAAGCCTCTGCTGCACTTACAACATGCTTTGTAGCAGGAACACCACCCCAAATACGATACATATTAAAATAGTTCAAAGCTCTGATAAACATCGCTTCACCCTTATACTGTTTCTTCAAGCCTTCTGCAAAGTTTGCACCGTCAATCTGGTCGAGCAGAAGATTACAACGATAAACGTTGTTATTGAAGTTTGCCCAATAAGAGCTGAGAATTCCATTGGATGGTTTCTCTGCAAAATGGTTTATATCGTAACGGTCTTGAGTACCTGCTGTAGGTGCACTCAATGAAAGATTATCACTACGATACTCGCAGCATTCTGTATAGAAATTCACCTGTGACTGCAATTTGGAATAGCAACCTATTACTGCAACATTGTAATCGCTTGCAGTCTTATATACTTTGTCAATGATTACGCTACTTGATGGCTCTAAGTCGAAAAAGCTATCTCCACAAGAAGTCATAAGCAGAGCGGCCATTGATGCTAATAATATTATCTTTTTCATGACGTAAAATTCTTTATAATGTGAGATTCAAACCAAACATATATGTTCTTGCCAAAGGATAAGTACCATAGTCCTCACCTGGAGTCAGGTTTTTAGATGGACGGGCATTTACTTCTGGGTTATAACCGCTATAGTCAGTAATAGTGAAGAGGTTCTGTCCTGAAACATAAACTCTCAACTTCTCTACCTTAAACTTCTGAGTAAGTGCACGAGGCAAAGTATAACCTAATGAAAGGTTCTGAAGACGAAGGTATGAACCACTCTCCAAATGCCAGGTTGAAGTACGGCTGTTGTAACCTGTCTGCTTACGGTTTGCCTTATTTACAGAACCGCTACCAGGATTTTCAGGACTTCTCCAACGATCAAGCGCAATCTTTGTACCATTGGTATTTCCCTCCATGTTGTCAAGGTAACGCTTATTCAAGTTCAGAATCTTGTTGCCATAAACACCCTGGAAGTTGAAGTCCATATCGAAACCTGCATACCAGAGTTTACCGCCGAAACCATAAGTGAACTTAGGCATATAGTTGCCGCAGATTGTACGGTCTTTATCCAAATCTAACTTTCCGTCTCCATCAACATCGACAAAGCGGAAGTCACCTACTTCAGTATTATCAAAGTGAGGATATTTCTTCAAATCTTCTGCTGTCGCAAAAATACCATCCTGCACCAAGAGATAATAGTTACCAATAGGCTTGCCGACCTCTGTTTTATAGAAAGCATGACCTACACTTCCAGTAGAAATAATAGGAGCATTACCTGGACCTAACTCTTTTACCTCATTGGTATTCTTGGCATAGTTGGCATTGAAAGAATAGCCGAAACCATTAGCAAATGTATGCTGAGAAGTCAAAGCCAATTCCCATCCGCGGTTGTTTACCTTACCAATGTTCTGAAGAGAAGTACTGTAACCTGTCAAGAGAGGTACTGGTACATAGAGCAACATATTAGATGTGTTGGTGTTATAGTAATCTACAGAGAAACCGATGTAGCCATCGAACATCTGAAGATCAATACCTGCATTAATCATCTGGTTTTTCTCCCAACTCAAATCATCACGCTTGATATTATCTGGCTTATAACCATACTGCAATAAACCACCATTAGCACCTAAGATATAGTTATCAGTTGACATTGTTGCCAAATGGTCGTAGTTACCAATCTCGAAGTTACCAGTAACACCATAGCTGGCACGAATCTTCATGTCATTAATGAAAGACAATTCCTTCACATTCTTGAAGAACTGCTCATCGCTGATACGCCAAGCAACAGAAGCAGATGGGAAATAACCCCAACGGTTGTTCTTACCGAAACGTGATGAACCATCGGTACGAATCGCAGCAGAAAGCATGTAGCGTCCCTCGTAGTTGTACTGAACACGAGCCAAGTAAGAAGCGATAGACCATTGTGTCTTATCAGAACCACCCTTAGTCACAGTACCACCATTTACAGTCTGGATATAATCGTTAGGATAATCTGTAGCTGTCACGTTGTCGGTTTTCTTGGTTTCCTTCTGTGCAGATTGTACAAGAATAGCAGTAATGTTATGCTTCTTGTTGATAGTAGTAGTATAAGTCAATTGATTTTCTACCAACCAGTTGAAGAAGAAAGAAGAAGAACTGTAACCTACTGGGTTTGAAGGAGAATCATAATAATCTTTTCCCTTCAAAGGCAAAGAAGACTGACGATATTTATCATTATGAGCACCATAATAATCACCACCCAAAGACAACTTATAAGAAAGTCCCTTCATCAATTCCAATTCTGCATATACCTTACCAGTAATAGACATACGATCAGTAACATTTGACTGTAAGCGAGCCATAGCAACAGGATTCAACACCTCATTGTGCTCATAGTCTGTACCAATACGCAAGTAACCATTACCCTGATAATTATAAGAACCGTCTGCGTTGTAAACAGGGAAAATAGGAGGCATCATTAAAGCAGACTGAACAATACCACCAGCTCCAGATGCATCTACAGTATTTGAAACAGAATAAGAAGGTGCGAAGTTTACACCAAATTTCAAGCGCTTATGCTGACCTGAAAGATTCAAACGACCACCATATTTTTCAAAATCAGAACCAATGATTGTACCTTCCTTTTTCATATAGTTACCTGATACGAAATAATTGATACTGTTTGACTTTCCTGATAAAGAAACATTGTGTCCAGTAGTCATTGCTGTACGGAAGATAGCATCCTGCCAATCTGTATCTGTCAAGCCTTTAACACCCTGTAAATATGGGAAGAAATCAGCTGCAATCTGCATGTTTCCTTTAGGGCGTACACTATTAGGATCACTTGCTGATCCACCAGGGACTTTAGAAAGGTATGCATTGTCACGTGCGTCCTTTACGAATTCTGCATATTCGTAAGCGTTCATCATATCCAATTTCTTAGATACGTTCTGTACACCTACATATCCATCATAAGAAATTGAGAGTTTATCAGAAGTACCCTTCTTGGTAGTTACGAGAACAACACCATTAGAACCACGGCTACCATAGATAGCTGCTGCAGAAGCATCTTTCAAAACTTCTACAGACTCAATATCATTCGTATTCAAGTTGGCAAAGCCACGCTCCATTGGTACACCATCTACAACATAGAGAGGGTCACTACCTGCATTTACGGTGCTTACACCACGTACACGAATACTTACGCTACCCTCAGGGTCACCACTTGGTACAGTTACCTGGACACCAGGCATCTTACCAGCCAGAGCCTGACGGAAGTCTGTAGATGGGTTATTGGCAAGAGCCTCTGCCTTTACAGAAGACACAGCAGTAGATACGTCGCGCTTTTTTTGCACACCGTAACCTACAACCACAACTTCGTCGAGTACCTTGTTATCATCAGCCAAATTGACGTTAATAACTTCTCGACCGTTTACTTTAATTTCCTGATCTTTGCAACCAATGTATGATACAGCCAACAAACCATCAGAGGCAATCTCAATCGTATAATTACCATCTATATCGGTAATTACTCCATTATTAGCAGAGCCTTTTTCCATGACTGTTGCTCCGATAACTGGCTCACCAGTTTCATCTTTTACAACACCCTTTACCTTGATTTTCTTACCATGGCTTTGAGCTTTTCCTTTGTGCTGAGACTTAATGACGATGTAGTTGCCTTCCAATTCATAAGTACAATTTGTACCCTTGAGCAATTGGTTCAACATACCAAATACATCATCACTCTTTTTGGTTAACGTGACTGTGCGGTTAGCATCCAACTGAGAAGAATTGTACGCAACCTTGTACTTGGAAGACTGCTCAATCTTCTCAAAAGCAGACTTGAGCGTTACCTTGTTTGAACCGAAGCTGACGGTCTGAGCAAAAACTGCCATTTGTCCAGCCAACAGCAAACAAAAGCATGACGCTGAAATTCGTTTTAAGTTCATATAATATTTATTTAATTAATAATTTGTCCTAAGACGATTACGCATTGAAGACAATTATATTTTTCGTTGCACCCAATTACAATCCTGTTAAAATGAAATTTTTATTTCACTTTTTTTGTGTGTTCGCAAACAACATAAAATTCAACTAATAATAAATGCACAATATCAACATTTTGAGCTATTATTTAGATTTTTTATCACAATTTTAGAATACACTGCTTAGTTTTTTTGTAATTTTGAAATAATAAAATAACATTTTAGAAAGGAGGAAACCTTATGAACCAACTAAAAAAGATTATTTCTGTACTAATGCTTATATTAGTACCAAGTTTCTGCTATGCTCAAAAAGAACATGTAGAAGAAGTTGTAGATATTATCAAACACAGACTACAACATTCCAACTATACTCTCGTTTCCGCCCATAGAGGATATTGGGCTGATTTTCCAGAAAATTCCACCAAAGCTTATGATATGGCTATAGCTATAGGAGCAGACATAGTGGAAATGGATGTACGTGTCACAAAAGATAATATCATGGTTGTATTCCATGATGCTTGTTTAGACAGAATGACAACAGGAAACGGACGACTAAGGGAAGAAAATTGGAGTTATGTAAATACTCTTTTTTTAAAATATGAAGATGGAACAACATCTCCATATAAAGTATTAACTTTAACCGATGCGCTTGATTATTTAAAAGACAAAGCTGTAGCTGCAATTGACATAAAGGAAGTTGGAAAATTGTTTGATACAACAATGATTCGAGTTCTTAAGCTACTTAAGCAAAAAGGTATGCTTTGGCAATGTATTATAAAGGGGAAGATGCGCTTAGCTGATTTAAACAATAAAATCTTAACCAAAGCAGGAGTGACTTTAGATGATTTCATCTATACTCCTATCGCATTTTCCACAACACCTAACCTATCTTCATATATAAACGAATTCCTAAACACTCATAAAATTTATGCCATGGAACTCGTTTATAAACAAACAAATGATCCTATAATAAATTATCTTGTACAAGTAAAAAACTCTGGAGTTTGGTTAGGGCAATATTCTTTTTGGCCAGAAACAGGAGATGGTGTAATTGCAGAAAAAACACCTCTAACTGACACCGACCCTATCATACGTGCATACGATTTCCAAGATAAAGACCCAAATAATTTTTTGGATGATGGTCGTGGAGATTGGGATTGGTTGTTCCTTCATGGTGCAGATTACGTAATAACAGACCGAAGCGAGTTATTAATTGACTATTTAACTAAATGTGGGAGGAGAACAAAATGAAACGTTTTTTATATCTTATAACTATATTACTTGCAGGAACCCAACTGACTTTATCTCAAGTTCCAACTCCTATTAGACATTATGCTTTGAACGACGGAAGCGCAAAAGAAAATATCAATAGAAAAGATGGAACTATACATGGGTTAGCCTTTGGATGTCAAGACAGATTTGGTATTGTAAACGGAGCTACTTGTTTAGCTTCCAATACTTATATTTCAACTCCAAACTTCTTTGAAGGATCGACTTATCAAAATGGATTTACTATTTCATTTTGGACGAAAATCGAGCAAAACTATCCTAAGAAAAAAGGAGCAATACCATGGGAGTCTACAGATGCAGAATACAGATGCTTCTATGCCAAAAATAATGTTGGTAAATATATGTTAGGCTTTTATCATAAAGGAGACCGAGCAGTTATAGACCGATATGTATTAAACAAGGAAGCAGATATTGAGAATTATGGACT
>NZ_JAIJHU010000035.1:0-36290 GCF_022723415.1 Barnesiella sp.
GATATGCCGACAAAGACTCTCGTATCGTCGTCATCGACAAATCCAACGAAGGACTTGCCTACGCCCGTAAATCGGGAATAGAAGCCGCACAAGGCGAATATATACAACACCTCGACGGTGACGATTTCCTCGAACCCGACGCCATAGAACTACTCTACAATAAGGCCATAGAAGACGCCGCTGACATGGTGGTCTTTCCATTTTGGTTCGACTATGTAGATGAAAAGAAAAAAAGATCGTCCCGCCCCGCTCCGGGAGTTTACGATTCGGTCTCCTTTTTTCAATCGATGGCATTCTGTCGCAATTATTGGTCGGTTTGCTCCTATCTGCATAAACGATCTCTTTATGCAGAAGTACACTTCGAAAAAGGCTTGAATTATGGCGAAGATGCCTATTTAGCTTCCCAACTGACCTATTTCGCAAACAAAATAGTCGTTCTGGAATCCCACCCGTTGCTACACTATGTTATTCGTAATGATTCCATTTCTTTCGGATCTTTTTCCGAAAAGAAAGCTCGCGACATCGAATTATATCCGCAACTGCAACGCCGGTTCTACCAAGACAAACCCACTTATCCCCAAGTGGAAGAAGCTCTGGCAAATGTCGAATTAGGTGCGATCGTTCTGTTATTGAGCAAACGGTGGTTCCAAGAAGCACCCCGACTCGCCCGAAGGGCTATGGAAATAGAAAAACAATTTCCCGATCTGTTACACCGACGGCCTGCACGACGTTACCGCAAGCTGTTAAAGGCCTATGCCCGTAGTGAGTTCTGGGGAAAATTGGCGGCTCGATATTATCTCCTAACCCGAAAAATAAAATGAAAACGGACATGAAGATTCTCTTCTTTTCTCACGGAAAACGGGCGAACGGCGGTGCGGAACGATGTTTGCTGGACTTGGTCAAAGGATTGAAGCAAGCTCGCGAATCATGGGAAATCTATGTGGTCTTCCCGGCAAAAGACGAACTGTGGGAAATGACCCGACCCTACTTGTCGGGATATGCTTTCATTCGCCAGCCGTGGTGGCTCGTGCGTCCGAAAAAACGTAACTGGCGGAAACGCTTGCTTTTCAATCTGAAAAAGCATTCGGCAATCCGCAAAACACGCGACTATATCCGGGAAATCAAGCCCGATATAACCATAACGAATACATTGGCTACCCCCATCGGAGCCATAGCTTCCCATGCAGAAAATATTCCGCACGATTGGTTCATTCACGAAATTCCGGAATTAGCCCGAAACCTGACCTATCTATTCTGCGAAGATAGTTGCTTAGAAAAGATAAGCTCCCTTTCGCAAAGAATATTAGTACCTTCTGACTTTGCAGGGAAATACTATACGAACAAACTATCCTCTCCCGAAAAAATCGATGTCGTTTATCAATCGGTCGAAGTCAATCCGCCCAAACGTACCGAACCCGACCAGAGCTTCACCATAGGTATGTTAGGAAACTTCGAACCTAATAAAGGGCAACACATCGCTATCGAGGCTTTGCGCGAAGTCGTAAAAAAATATCCCGACACCCGTCTTTTACTCATCGGCGGAAATAACAGCCGTTATGCACAAGAACTCGAAAAACGAATCACCGAATACAATCTGCGACAAAACGTATCGATCGTCGCACACACCGTTCACCCGCACGACTACCTCATACAAGCGGATGCAGCTTTGGTATGCTCCGGGTTCGAATGCTTCGGACGAGTTATCGTCGAGGGATTGAAATGCGGTCTGCCGGTCATCGTTCCCGACAAACCATTCGGGCAAGAACTGATAAAAGAAGGATACAACGGATTTCTGTATAACCGGGAAAGCAGTGGGGATTTAGCCAAAAAAATCATTTTACTGCGACAAACAGGGCATTTGCCGGAGATGAAACAAAACGCTCTGAAATCGGTCGAAAACCGCTTCTCCATACCAACATTCGCCGAGGAATTTATCTCTATCATCAATTCGAAAAAAGCATGAGCGAAAAACAAGCGATCATCGTCATACCGGTTTACACGACACAACTGACCGTATCGGAACATGCCGCCCTGCGCCAATGTTTCGACATATTGTCGTCCTATCCCAAATGTTTTGTCAAACCCGAATCGCTCGACATAACATCGCTTGTTCGCGACTATCCGGCAAACCATATCGTACCCTTCCCGGATACTTATTTCAAAGGAATAGCCGGTTATAACCGACTCATGATGTCGCCCGAGTTTTACGAAACCTTCGCCCAATGGGAATATATACTCATCTATCAAACCGACGCATGGGTATTTTCCGATCGTCTATCCGAATGGTGTTCCAAAGGATACGACTACATAGGGGCTCCGTGGATACCCAAGCCTAAATATCGAAAACTATACTACCGTATATTCAATTTCCTAAAAAGAGTTTTTTGTTACATCTCCGGCTCGTCCGATTACAGCCGCATCTATTACCGGGTCGGAAACGGAGGGCTGTCGCTGCGCCGCACGCAACTCTTCGCTCAAATCGCTCGGGAAATGGTTTCCGAAATAGATTGCTACCTCTCCCACCCCAGAACCGATTTCTACAACGAAGATATCTTTTGGAGCCTCGAAGTCAATCGAAAAAAAGAGCGACTGAAAATTCCCGACTGGAAAGAAGCGCTCCGATTTTCGTTCGATAAAAATCCTTCGGAATGTTACGCCCTAAATGACCGAAAACTACCCTTCGGCTGCCACGGTTGGAGTAAAAAAAAGATGTTGCCCTTTTGGAAACAACATATATCGAACATTTAGACAAAGTATTATCCGACAATTTATTTGCTCCCTCTCTTATATTGTAGTGGAGAAGGGTAAAATCTACCCTTATGCTGAAACAGGAAATACCCCTTTTAATCCTCTCTCCCAGCCGTGTTCAGTAGTATTGCGGGGTATTGCACACAAAATCGAAGTAGAGGCGAAAGAGGAATATATCTCAACCTCTCCCCTTGTGTTCCGGTAAGGAATATAGGGGGAATGCCCATAGGGCGAGGGGGTTAAATTTCTGATATAAACAGCCTGACGAGATGGTGTTTTTCAACTCCTCCGTCACTGCGTGACACCTCCTCCAAAAATTGAACAAGTTCAATCCAACAGGGAGCGTTTTACATCATAGTTATTATCTAACCCCTCTCCTCAGAAACTATCGTTTCTTCGGTCTCTCCCCTATATTTTGCAATGCAAAACACAGGGGAGAAGGTTCATAGCACTTCCTTTTTCGCACTATACTATGTACACAGAGAGTTATTCTTCCTTTAAAAAAGATTTATCACATAAGAAGAGGTAGCCCAAATAGGCCGCTAAGAACAAAAAAGCTAATTCCCGCTCGATTTAACGTAAAAATACCCCTCGAACGTGGTTAGAAAAAAGGAAGATAGTGAGAAATTTTTGTCCGTTTGTTCGACGAAGTCTGCACAAACCTATCTTCGGTAAAGGTCTTATCGTCAAAACATTTCAGATATACGGCATTCATCTCGTCAGCCAACGTTTTCGGATCGAAACGAACCACATATTCTTTCCCTTTTTCTATCATCTCCCGACGCAAATGCTTGTCGGCAAGTACTTTTTTCATGGCATTCGCCATACCTTCCACATCGTCGGGATCGACGTAAATCGAGTGTTCGCCGCCGGCTTCTTCCAAACAGGAACCGGTGGAAGCGATAACCGGAACCCCTGCCGAAAGAGCTTCGACAATGGGAATTCCGAACCCCTCGAAACGAGAAGGATATACGAACAACGAGGCCAGATGATACAATATCGGCAAATCGCCGAATTTCAAATTATGGATAATATGCACTCTATTTTCCAATCCATGAGCCTCTACATAATCCTGCACCTTTTTAGCATAATCGGTACTTTTCCCTATGGCTACCAAATGAACGTCGTCCAACTTTTCGACAGCCTTTACCGCCAATAGCAGATTTTTCCTCTCTTCAATCGTTCCCACGCTCAAAATGAAACGTTCGGGCAACCCGTAAGCCGCGCGAACACGATCCTTTTCTTTTTTAGAAACAGGACGGGCGAAAACAGGGTCGCATCCTTGATAAACGACATCGATCTTTTCGGGAGAAATACCGTAAAACTTAACTATGTCCCGCTTGGTACATTCACTCACCGCTACAATACGATCGGCCTTACGACAGGCATAATTGAATTTTCGGTTATAAATGATTCTATCCAAACGGTGATAATATTGAGGATAACGAAGAAATATCAAATCGTGAATCGTCACTACGCTACGAATTCCTGTGCGATGAATCCCCACGGGCAACTCGTTACTCAGTCCATGATAAAGTTGTACACCGTCTTGCAACAGCCCTCGTTTAATAAAAAAGGTTCTCCACAAAGCCCTGAAACGTTTCATAACGGAAGAACGAGGCAATATGGAAGAGACATTTTTATGTTTTAAAAGCGAGTCATACGAAGCATTTTTACACTGCTTGGGAATGTACATACGGTACTTATGTTCATCGCCGTATGTAGCCATCGTATCTACCATGAATCGGCTATAATTCCCCAATCCGGTAAAATTGGCATTCGCCCTCTTTGCATCGAACCCTATAATCATTCCCTAAAATACAACTTTAATGGTTACATTAAAATAGATGTATATGTCGTTTATTTTGCTGCATGCCCCCTGTAATTTTTTCCATCATTTTGTATGAAGACTTCTAAAACAAACAACAACAAACTGATTACCAAATTATTACAAAACTATTATTTTTTTCTATTTTTTAAGATGTCACTATACATTACAAATGTCATAAACTCTTTATAACGAGAAATACCGTCCTAAATTTCGTCAAGCAGCCCCAAAGAAAAGACTTGAATACACCTGTAATTTTCATCTTCCCTAACGAAAAATGTAACAGATTCTAACTATTCGAAACAGATTCCGGGTGCAAAGGTACATCTTGTAGCAATTATTTTTATCTTTGTGCACTGGAAAAATGAAGAATGGATTCTGCATTTTCTAAAAATTGGAGAAAAAGATGATACAAAAATTCGACTTTTTAATCATCGGTTCCGGGATAGCCGGAATGAGTTTTGCCCTGAAAGTAGCACACAAAGGAAAAGTGGCGCTCATATGCAAAACAGAATTGGAGGAGGCAAATACCTATTTCGCACAGGGTGGCGTAGCCTCGGTAACCAACACGTTGGTAGACAACTTCGAGAAACATATTGAAGACACGATGATCGCCGGCGACTGGCTCAGCGACCGCGCCGCAGTCGAGAAAGTCGTAAAAGAAGCTCCTTCGCAAATCAAAGAACTCATCAGCTGGGGGGTCGATTTCGATAAAAACGAAAAAGGAGAATTCGACCTTCATCGGGAAGGCGGACATTCCGAATTTCGTATCCTGCACCACAAGGACAACACGGGTGCGGAAATTCAAGACAGCCTGATACGGGCTGTCAAACAACACCCCAACATCACTATTTTCGAAAAGCATTTCGCCATCGAGATTCTTACGCAACACCACCTCGGAGTAACTGTTACGCGGCAGACTCCCGACATCGAATGTTACGGAGCTTATGTGCTCGATTTGAAAACCGGTAAGGTAGATACATTCCTCTCCAAAGTCACCCTCATGGCGACCGGCGGCGTGGGAGCTATTTATCAGACCACGACCAATCCGCTCGTCGCTACTGGCGACGGCATAGCGATGGTATACAGGGCTAAGGGAACCGTAAAAGACATGGAATTTATCCAGTTCCACCCGACCGCTTTATATCACCCCGGCGATCGCCCGTCGTTCCTCATCACCGAGGCCATGCGGGGATACGGAGCCGTATTGCGAACACTCGACGGCGAAGAGTTCATGCAAAAATACGATCCTCGCCTTTCTTTGGCTCCACGCGACATCGTCGCGCGGGCAATCGATAACGAAATGAAAAACAGGGGCGATGACCATGTTTATCTCGATGTCACTCACAAAGACCCGGAAGAGACAAAAAAACACTTCCCCAACATCTATGAAAAATGCCTCGGTTTAGGTATAGACATCACACGCGATTACATTCCCGTAGCACCTGCGGCTCACTATTTGTGCGGAGGTATCAAAGTCGATTTGGATGCCCGCTCGTCCATCAACCGGCTCTATGCCGTAGGCGAATGTGCCTGCACAGGACTTCACGGAGGAAACCGGCTGGCATCCAATTCATTGATCGAAGCTGTCGTTTATGCCGATGCCGCAGCCAAACATAGTCTTAAAGTAATCGATAACTTCTCCTATCAGGAGAACATTCCCGAATGGAACGACGAGGGGACACAATCGCCCGAAGAAATGGTACTTATCACTCAAAGCGTCAAAGAAGTCGGACAAATCATGAGTACCTATGTAGGTATCGTTCGCTCCGACCTGCGGCTTAAACGGGCATGGGACAGGCTCGATATTCTGTATGAAGAAACCGAAAGCCTCTTCAAACGCAGTAAAGCCTCCAAAGAGATATGCGAATTGAGGAACATGATCAACACCGGATATCTTGTCATGCGACAAGCTATGGACCGAAAAGAAAGCCGGGGACTTCACTACACGATAGATTATCCCCACACCGATAATACCCCGCAAATGAAATAAAGATTGTCTACACGACAATAGAAGAGCCGCACGACAAAATGCGGCTCTTTTTTTGAACCTTTTTCACCGCATACTGTTTTTACTGTACAAAAACAACATGCGATTATGAAATCTATTCAAGGAACAAAAACCGAACAAAACCTGCTGAAAGCCTTCGCCGGAGAATCACAGGCCCGCAACCGCTACACGTTATTCGCCCAAAAAGCGAAAGAAGAAGGATATGAACAAATCATGGGCATATTCGCCGAAACAGCAGAACAGGAGTTGGCACATGCCACCCGATTCTTCAAATTCATGCAAGGCGGAATGGTCTCCATTACGGCCGAATATCCGGCCGGACGTATAGGCAATACGGCTGAAAATCTGCTCGAAGCCGCCGAAGGAGAAAAACTCGAATGGTCTGCTCTATATAACGATTTCGAATCGGTCGCCATAGACGAAGGGTTTAAAGACGTAGCGACTGCATTCAAAATGATTTCCGAAGTAGAAGCCTTCCACGAATGGCGTTATCGCAAACTTCTGGAACGACTCGAAAACGGATCGATATTCAAGCGCGAAGCGCCTATCCGCTGGCAATGCCGTAACTGCGGATACATCTACGAAGGCAGCGTAGCTCCGGCACGATGCCCGGCTTGCCTCGAACCCCGCTCGTTTTTCGAACCGGCAAGGGACAACTATTAGACAAAACTATCTATCTTTTCATACGACCATACCCGTGGCGGACGCCTTTGTCTGCTACGGGTATTTCTATATTCGATAAACTATCTTTGTCACCATCACTACCCCAACTTCATCGCCGAACGAGAAAGTAATTTATGACCTATCCGGCAATAAAGGCATTTATGAGTCTGGCAATACTCGTTGTTCAATTGTATGACAGCTTGGCTTTCCATAGCATTCGTCACCCGTATTCCTATATCGGAAAAACGACGCACGATCGAATTCTTTTCGGGACGTAGCGATTCGAGTAACGAGAGAGCCCGGTCGGTCATATCTTCATTGCCGACATACATACCGTAGGCATACAGTAAGGGTGCTACCGCATTGATAAGCACAATATCGATAGCCGACTCACCCAAAACGACCGGGGATTCGGGCGACACGTGTCCGAACAGATAATGCGTGGTCCAATACCCCGAAAGTTCCACCTTGAAAATTCGGCGCAATTCTTCTTCGTTACCCGCCTCGCAAATCCGGGAAAACAGATTAAAACCCCGATGAATATATTGAGCCAGCATCGCCAATCGTCTGTGAGGGAAATTAGCCGGACGCAACCGGAAGAATTTCCAACTGTCCCGGTTAATCGGTGTCAGCCCGAATTTATTTTTCAAAAAAGCATATTCATTGACTAATCTCGCATAATAGTCGTCTCCGGGACACTCGCCCTCGGCCAACAGCCCCGCCTGCCCGAACAGGAAAGCCTCGACTTGCGACAGAGAATCGGCATGTTTTTGCATAAATCGCAACGGAAGACTACGTGCCAACCGCTCGAAAGCATCGCTGTTGATACCGAATCCCATACTGCGGGAGACGACAACATAACAGACCTCCTCCCAATTTCCTTTATACAAATCCAACCAATCGTGCAGCCGCTGCGACTTCGATTGTAACCGCTCGATAGCGAGAGAAGAAATCCAGTCGGACAAGACAATCGGCCCCAACTCCGCAATATGGGGGGCGCAAGATTGCGAGGAAGAATGAGAAACCAAAGTTTCATAATCGGAACGAAACGACGGAGAGCACGACAACACCAACGTGGGAATCTCCTCTCCGTTCGTGCGATAAACCGGCGTATCGGCTACCTCGACCACATGCAGAACCACCGAATCGTAAGCCGGGTCGAGATGGTGATTGTGCCGCCGCCAGTCCGATGCACGTCGATGCATCTCCACATTACCTGCCCATACGCAACCGTCGATAGAAATTTTCGCATTGAAAAAGTCGGGACCCGAATCGGTATTTAATTGTCCGTTATCGATTATCCTCAATTTACGACCGTCCGTCGTGACCAACTTCGTATGGTCGAACAACCGATGTTGCCAGATATATTGCATGAGCTTTTCCATAAAAACGTTTTAAGACGAAAATTTTTTGACTTTCACTATCTTTGTAGAATATAGGATACGGTTCGGCAGAGTCAAGTCGGAAATGTGGTTTCCATTTGCCTTTGCGCTCACCTTTCACTATCTTTAAGCGTATAAATGAAAAACAAACAAGTTTGTTTTGTCCTGCTCCCACCTTTCGCTATCTTTGTTACTACGAAGATAGGATGCGGTTCGGTATAACCAAATCGGAAATGAAACTTCCATTTGTATCTACACTCACCTTTCGCTATCTTTGTCACTACAAAGATAAGATACGATTCGGCATAGCCAAGCCGGAAAAAAGATTTCCGTTTGCCTCTGCTCTCATCTTTTATTATCTTTGCATTATCTGCAAATTAAACAAACCTTGTTGAATTAATCGGTACAAACCGAGATGTTTTGTAACAGAAGTTCGATATGAAAATAGCACTCATAGGATATGGAAAAATGGGACATGCCATCGAAGAAGCGGCTCTGTCCCGTGGGCATGAGATTGTTTGTCGCATCGACAAAGACAATCAGGAAGATTTCGATTCAGTTTCATTCAAAAGCGCCGATGTCGCCATCGAGTTCACGGCTCCGTCGGTCGCCGTCGACAATTATCGGCGGGCTTTCGCGGCCGGCGTACCCGTAGTATCGGGCACTACGGGCTGGTTGGAACACTTACCGGAAATACGCGAGGCCTGCGAGAAAGGCCAGACTTTTTTCTATGCCTCAAATTTCAGTTTGGGAGTTAATATCTTCTTTGCCGTTAACAAATATCTGGCAGGTATCATGAACCATTTCCCCCAATATTCGGTAGAAATAGAAGAGATACACCACATTCATAAACTCGATCACCCCAGCGGGACTGCTATTACTTTGGCCGAAGATATTATCGGCCAACTCGATGCAAAACATTCGTGGAGCGAAAATATGCCGGTCGCCGATGACAGTATTCATATCACCGCCCGACGCGAAGGGGAAATACCCGGTACACACACCGTCGCCTATGACAGTGCCGTGGATACGATACGCATCACCCATGAGGCGAAAAACAGAAAAGGGTTTGCCCTCGGGGCTGTCGTCGCCGCCGAATTTACCGTCGGGAAAAAAGGATTTCTCACCATGCAAGATTTATTCTCATTCCTCAAATAACATATAACCGTTATGAATCAAACGACAACCAACGACAAATACAGTCTGGCAGAACGATTGAAACGTGTGAAAAAAACTCGCTGGATACGTTTCTCCATCGTAGCTTTGTTATATATAGGGTGGACTATTTGGCTAAACAATTACTATGTATTGTTCGGCCTGTTACTACTTATCGACATCTATCTCACCCAATATATTCCGTGGGGGTGGTGGAAAACCAGTAAAAATCCGGTCGTTCGAACGGTGATGGAATGGGTCGATGCCATCGTCTATGCCTTAGTGTTGGTTTATTTCATCTTTATATTCGTCTTTCAGAACTATCAGATACCCTCTTCTTCTCTCGAAAAATCGCTATTGGTAGGCGATTTCCTATTGGTCAGCAAGATGAGTTACGGCCCTCGTGTCCCCAACACGCCGTTACACTTCCCGCTCGCCCAGCATACCATACCTCTTCTCAACACGAAATCTTACATCGAATGGCCCCAATGGGACTACCACCGTCTCAAAGGATTCGGCCCGGTGAAACGCAACGACATCGTCGTCTTCAACTTTCCGGCAGGCGATACGGTAGCCGTGAAACAACCCAACCCGGATTATTACACCCTGTGCTTCCTCGAAGGCCGGGAAGCCGTAAACCGCAACAAGGCTCTGTACGGCGATATTATTTACCGTCCGGTCGATCGTCGGGAAAACTATGTGAAACGATGTGTGGGCTTACCGGGCGACACGTTCAGCATTGTCAATAACGACATCTACATCGACGGAGTGAAACAACCCCGTCCCAAAAACATGCAGTTAAACTATTTGGTTAGAACCAACGGACGCTATCTCGGTAACAATGACTTTGAAAAATGGGGTATCAGTGTCGAAGACCGTGTACCTATCGACGTATCGAGCCTCAACGCCCGTATGAACCTCGAAAGCTGGGGGCTTCTCCCCAACCCCGACGGAAGCATGAATCCCGTTTACGAACTGCCTTTGACACAGGCGATGATCGACATGATGAAAAAAGATCCTTCGATAGAACAGATTGTAGGAGAACCCGGATTCTTCGGAGGTCAGACCTACCCATTAGTTCGCTCGAACACATGGACCCGCTCCGATTACGGGCCGGTATGGATTCCCAAAAAAGGAGCCACTTTGAAACTGACCCTCGAAAACCTGCCCATTTACGAACGCCCCATAAGGAACTACGAGCATAACGACCTGCAAGTCAGAGACGGCAAAATATATATCAATGGAAAAGAAACCGACTCTTATACTTTCAAAATGGATTATTACATGATGTTGGGCGACAATCGGGATAAATCGGCCGATTCCCGCTACTGGGGATTCGTTCCCGAAGACCACATCGTAGGCAAACCTATGTTCGTATTCTTATCGCTTGACAAAGATAAAGGACTTTTCGACGGGAAAATCCGTTTCAACCGAATGTTCCGGTCGGTGGATAGCCTCGTGAACTAAGAAACCGTCTCAATTTTTACAAATAGATATTTTATGCCATAAGCATGAAAAAAGAAACCATACGTACGATTTTCTTCACGGTAATCATCATTATCGGGAGTGTATGGTTCATTCGTTTTTTCATCATAGAACCCTATCGCATTACTCCCGGCCAGATGGAAAACAGCCTGTTGCCGGGAGACCGGCTATGGGTCGATAAGTGGTCGTTTCGGTGGGGAAACCGAAACCCGAAATACCGAGATGTCTTGGTATTCGAATTACCCGAAATCGCTCAAACCCAATCGGGTGTAACCGAAATTGCCATCGCCCGTTGCATAGGTTTGCCCGGCGACACGATCAAAAGTACAGGTAACAAACTGTTCGTTAATCACAAGCCCGTCGCCCAGCCACCTCTTATCCTCGAAGCCTATCTTTCGCCCGATTCCCTCGAACATCGGGTAAATCGAATGATGAGACAAAACAATTCTTTCTTTGTCGAGCAAGGTAAATTGAAAGACAGCCGCCTACTGTTTCTCTCCCGGTATGACTACGAAAAAGTAAGGAGACAACTATCGGCCGACTCCCTACTCTACCCGGTATTTCTGAAAAGAGATTTTTATGAAGTCGCCCTTCCCCGAAAAAATGAACAAATACACATCACTCCCCAAAATGCAGAGTTTCTCTACCGCATACTTACCCGATATGAAAACCGCAAAGTAGAGTACGACAACGGGAAAATCTATGAAAACGGGAAGGAATTAACCTCATGTCGGCTCACTCAAAGCTATTATTGGGTAATAGGAGACAACAGAGCCGGCATGTCCGACTCCCGTTCTTTCGGAGTTCTTCCCCACTCCCACCTCATCGGTAAAGGCGTATGCATAGGTTATTCGAGAAATCCCGAAAAACCGTTTTGGCAATCGCTACGCACCGATCGTTTCTTCAAAACCGAATTATGAGTACAGTATATCTATCGACCGCCTATTTCGCTCCGGTATCCTACTACGCATCATTCCTCCGATACGATCGGATAGTCATCGAACAGTGGTGTAACTATACGAAACAAACTTATCGGAACCGCTGCCACATAGCCGGGGCGAACGGACTATTGGCACTGTCCGTCCCTATCGTCAAACCCGATACGATTAAATGTCCTACGAAAGACATTCGTATCTCTGACCACGGAGAGTGGAGGCATTTGCATTGGAATGCTATCGCTTCGGCTTACGGGTCCTCCCCTTTTTTCGAATACTACCAAGACGATATACGCCCGTTCTTCGAGAAGCGGTACGAATTTCTGTTGGATTTCAATGAAGAAATACGCCGCACCGTATGCAACCTCATAGGTATTGAACCGCATATAGAATACAGTTCGTCTTACTCCGAACCTGCTCCCGGGGAAACAGACCTAAGAGATGCCATACACCCCAAGAAAAGAAAAGCCGAAACCATCTTACCCGTACAACCGAAACCCTACTATCAGGTATTCTCCGAAAAATATGGTTTCCAACCCGACCTGAGTATCATCGACCTTCTGATGAATATTGGTCCGGAATCGATTCTTATTCTCCAAAACGCCTAAGAAATCATTCCGTAAAAGCACTATTATCGGCTATCTTTGTTATCTTTGCACAAAATGCGAATACCCATCTTTGCACATGAGTAGCTACGAATACGCAGACAGACTGAAAGAGACTGTAAAAAAACTATCCGATTTTCTTTCTCTCGAAGAGTTGCATCACCAGCGATGCAGAGGAGAAGTACTTCCCTCCGAAAAACAACTGCAAGAACTCATATCGCTCTGCCGGTCGCTCATTTTTCCGGGATTCTACGGACTCCCCGACGTAAGCAAAGAAAATTTGCTCTACCACACGGGTATCAATACCGAAAAACTTTTCGAAGTATTGGTCAAACAAATCTCAGCAGGATTATTATTCCAAAAAAATACCGATCATACAGACAGTGATTTAAAACGGTTACAGGAATCGGCCGAACAGAAAGCGATCGACTTTATCACTTTCCTACCCGAAATGCGCCACATCCTATCCACCGATGTCACGGCCATGTACAACGGAGATCCGGCAGCACAAAACAAAGCCGAAGTTATTCTGTGCTATCCCGCTATCCGGGCGATTTGCAACTATCGCATCGCCCATAAACTGTTAGAACTGGACGTCCCCTTGATTCCCCGTATCATTACCGAAATGGCTCACTCCGAAACCGGAATAGATATACACCCGGGAGCCGTTATCGGGGAATATTTCGCCATAGACCACGGAACCGGAGTCGTAATCGGAGCGACCTCCGTTATCGGAAACAGAGTGAAGCTATATCAGGGAGTAACGTTGGGGGCTCGCAGTTTTCCACTGGACGAAAACAACAATCCCATTAAGGGTATCGCCCGGCATCCCATCATAGAAGACGATGTCATTATCTATTCCAATGCCACCATATTGGGAAGAATAACCATCGGAAAAGGTGCTGTAATCGGCGGAAACATCTGGGTTACCGAAAACGTAGCTCCCAGGGAACGCCTTGTACAAGCCAAAGCAAAACCATAAGAAATAAATACAATACACACCATCGTGAATACCGAAAAATTTGAAATCGTAGCGAAAACTTTTCAAGGACTCGAAGATGTTCTGGCAGAAGAATTAAAAAATCTGGGAGCCGAGGATATAGAAATAGGTCGAAGAATGGTATCCTTCCACGGAGACAAGCCCCTTCTTTACAAAACCAATTTGGCCTGTCGAACAGCTCTGAGAATACTGAAACCTATTTATAAATTCGAAGCATCGAACCCCGACGAAGTCTATGAAAAAATGAAAGCGTTCGAATGGGATACCCTGCTTTCTCCCGAAACGACATTCTCGATCGACTCCGTCACCTATTCCGACTGTTTCAAACATTCCAAATTCGTGACCTACCGAGCGAAAGATGCCATTGCCGACTATTTCATGGAGAAGACAGGCAAACGACCTTCGGTGCGGTTGAACGGAGCGGAACTCGTATTGAATCTCCATATATCGCACATGAGCTGCACGCTGTCGCTCGACAGTTCGGGAGAGTCTCTGCACAAGCGAGGATACCGCGTGGGACAAACCGAAGCCCCCATCAACGAAGTATTGGCCGCCGGAATGATATTGAAAACGGGGTGGCACGGAGAAACCGACTTTATAGATCCTATGTGCGGGTCGGGAACCATTCTCATCGAAGCCGCTTTGATCGCCACCCATACATATCCCGGTATTTTCAGGAAAAGTTTCGCTTTCGAAAGATGGAAAGATTTCGACGAAGAACTGTTCGAAACGCTCTACAACGACGATAGTCACGAACAAGAGTTTACCCATCGCATATATGGCTCCGACATTTCCCCGCGAGCGATCGACATCGCGACAAAAAACATAAAAAGCGCCGGAGTAGCCAAATACATCGATCTCAAAATCATGCCTATACAACGATACGAGACCGCTCCGTCCGAACAAGGCATTCTCATCACCAATCCCCCTTACGGAGAACGTATCTCATCGAGCGATTTGTTCGGACTGTACGAATCGATAGGCAACCGTTTAAAGCATGTTTTCAAAGGGTACGATGCATGGATCATCAGTTACCATAAAGAATGCTTCGATAAAATAGGGCTGAAACCCTCGGTAAAAATAGATCTGATGAACGGAGCTTTGGAGTGCGAATACCGGAAATACGAGATTTTCGACGGCCGATACAAAGAATTCAAAGAAGAAGGCAAAAACTTGGATAAACGGGAGGGACAAACTCGTCGAACCAATCTGCGAGGCAAAGCTCCTTTCGATAGAAAAAGGACATACGACAGCGACCGACGAAGCGACAAAACAGAACGTTTCGACCGATCGGGGAAACCTTCGTTCCGCCGGGATTCCAAACAGGGAAAACCCATAGGGAAAAAAACATTCGATCGTCCGGAACGGTTCAAACCCGACGGCGAAAAATCGGAACGCTTGCACGGAGAAGCGGCTTTTCGGAAATTCGTAACCTTCAAGCAGCCCTCCATAAAACCATCGAACGACAATCCTAAAAAAGACTCCGACAAACCAGAATAAACCTAAAAACTCCATACAATGAATATTCTATTATTAGGATCGGGAGGTCGCGAATGCGCCTTAGCTTGGAAGATAAAGCAAAGTCCAAAAACCGACAAACTTTATATCGCACCGGGAAATGCCGGAACCGCAGCCATAGGTACGAACGTGGCGATACCGGCGACCGACTTCGATGCCATCGGAAAATTTGCAGTGGAAAAACATATCGATATGGTCGTTGTGGGCCCCGAAGACCCATTGGTAAAAGGAATATACGACTACTTCGTATCTTGCGAGGAGTTGAAAAACATACCTGTTATAGGCCCGTCGAAGGAAGGCGCCCGCTTGGAAGGCAGCAAGGAGTTTGCCAAAGGATTCATGATGCGTCACAATATACCCACGGCCCGGTATGAAAGTTTCACTCAGGAAAATCTGGAAGCGGGATATACCTTTCTCGAAACGTTGAAAGCCCCTTACGTGCTTAAAGCCGACGGATTGGCGGCGGGCAAGGGCGTACTTATCATAAACGACCTGCAAGAGGCAAAAGACGAATTGAAACAAATGTTGAACGGCATGTTCGGGAATGCCAGTAAAACCGTGGTTATCGAGGAATTTCTATCGGGCATCGAATGTTCTGTCTTTGTTCTCACCGACGGCAAAGATTACCGCATACTCCCCGTTGCCAAAGATTACAAACGAATAGGAGAAGGCGATACCGGACTCAATACCGGCGGCATGGGAGCCGTTTCACCCGTACCGTTCGCCGATGCCACGTTCATGAAAAAAGTGGAAGAGCGCATCGTAAAACCCACCATCGAAGGTTTGAAAAAAGAAAATATCACGTACAAGGGTTTCATATTCTTGGGATTGATCAACGTACAAGGAGAACCGATGGTGATCGAATACAACGTTCGTATGGGAGACCCCGAAACCGAAGTCGTCATGTTGCGTATTCAATCCGACTTGGTCGACCTGCTCGAAGGTGTGGCACAAGGAACGCTCCGGGAAAAAGAGTTGACAGAAGACCCACGGGCTGCCGTAACCGTTATGCTGGTATCGGGTGGCTATCCCGGTTCCTATGAAAAAGGCAAGGAAATCACAGGACTGGATTTAGTGACGGACAGCATTCCGTTCCATGCCGGAACGACATTCAAAAACGGAAAAATCGTAACCTCCGGCGGACGCGTCATCGCCCTCAGCTCATACGGTGCGACCAAAGAAGAGGCTTTGGCAAACTCTTTCAAAAGCGCCAAAGCCGTCTCTTTCGAAGGTAAATATTTTCGTTCCGACATAGGAGCCGACTTGTAAAACAATGAATCTGAAATCATTCATAAACAATAAATATACACTGGTTGGATCGATTGTTTTCTATCTGACCGGTGTATATCTCACGAGTCGGTTCGCAACATATCTCCCTTGCGAAGGGAGTCCCGGAATCTTGTTTCCGAGTGCCGAAAGATGGCTTTCCTCCCCCCTATCAAACCATTCGGTCAACAGCATTCTTATTCTATCCGGGGGTATTCTGCTGTTGCGTATCAACAACCTTTTCTCTCTTATTCAGAAACACACATTGCTTCCATTCCTATTTTTTCTGTTGTTGGAAGTCTGTTCCCCGTCCCTTTCGCTCTTATGCAACGGAAACATAATGGCTGTGGTTCTAACGACGATTTTGTTTTCTTTTTTCTCGGCTTATCAGCAAGAAAGGGCACAACCGGCATTTCTAATGATGGGAATCATCTCCCTATGTACCCTGTTTTGTCCCGAATTTGCTTATTACATACCCCTGTTTATCATCGGATTCGCGCAAATAAGGTATTTCACGCTGAAATCCCTGTTAGGAGCATTCATCGGATTCGCCACCCCGTTCTGGGTATTGATCGGAATAGGAATCATGCCTTTCTCAGGATTGTCTGCATTGATTCCCGATTTTACGTTTCATATACCCGAAACACTTCCCTTTAACGACCCGCAATTCTGGACAATCGTTTTAACCGCGCTTTTAGGCCTTTTCTCCGGTACAGCGACACTATATACCACATTCAACGAAAAACGCCAAACAAGAGCTTATAACGGCTTTATAAACCTATTGTCGGTCTATTCCGCCATGCTTCTGATTATAGATTATAGAAACTATACCCTCTATCTGCCCGTCCTAAATATGGCAGTTGCCATGCAAGCTGCATTTTTCTTCACGAACAATACGAAAAAATACGGAGTAGTGTTGTTTTATCTCATATTAACCCTTTACACAGGATTGTTCGTATGGAATTTATTGCCGGTCTGAGCGAGTGGGGATACTTCGGTCTTTTTATAGCGGCGTTTCTGGCCGGAAGCATAATTCCTTTCAGTTCCGAAGCCGTGCTGGGACTTCTTTTAATAGCCGGATACGATTCTTGGGGCTGTGTATTCTCTGCCACTTTGGGAAACTGGTTGGGAGGCGTCACTTGTTACTATATAGGCTACTTGGGAAAAACAGAGTGGATACACACCTATCTGAAAATACCGGAAGAAAAACTCTCGAAAATGCAACGCTTTCTGAAAGGGAAAGGCTCTCTTTTCGGATTCTTCGTCTTTATTCCGGTTATCGGCGACATCATGATCGTGGCTCTCGGACTACTCAGAGCCAATCCTCTCGGCACGTTACTCTCCATGATGGTAGGAAAATTCTCCCGGTACTACTTGGTGGTAATCGGTATCAACTACCTGAAAGAGTGGTTTCCCAATCTTTTTTAATCCTTAACCCAGTATTTATCGTCTTTCAATAATCTATCGACAGCCTTACGAATAGATTGAAAAGCAAATTTCTCGGGTTCGATTTCTTCCCTCCGCAACCAGAAACATTCGGCAACATCGTCATGCGCTTTCAAATCGCTCATATCTTCATCGCTTCGGCAGAGAAAAAACAAATCCATCGTGTGTACGTCAAAACCCGAATAACGATAGACATTCGGGAAAGAACACAAATACTTCATCTGCTTCGGTTTCCAACCTATCTCTTCCGACAATTCCCGAACGACAGCCTCCTCTACCGTTTCTCCACATTCTGTAAACCCACCCGGTAAATCCAGCATGCCTTTGGACGGATCGAACGCCCTGCGACAAACTAAAATTCTCGATTGCCTATCCATAACGAATGCCGCTACCGATGCTTTTGGATTAAGATAATACACAAAGCCACAATCCTCGCAACGTTTGGAAGAAGCATCGTTCTCTTGGAAACGATGAGAACCGCAACGAGGGCAATATTCGAATAATCGAAGAGGATGCATATACTTTAATTAATTGACAACTAAAATTTTAGTAACTACTCCCGATTGTTTCGACGAACCACCGGAAGACGCGAAAACAAGATACACGCCGGTTTTCACCCGATTACCGCTACGATCCCTGCCGTCCCACGATATTTGTCCGCCATTGGAATAGCCTTGAAAAAACAAGTTACCCGCCGTATCGGTAATCTTCACCAAACTATTCTCCATCAATCCTGTCACCGATATCCAACCTTCATAATCGGGTCTCACCGGATTGGGAAAAGCGTAGACATTACTATAATCGTCGGACGATTGTACAGCATCGGACCGATAAGCAGCCAAGCCGCTGGTCGTTCCTATATAAGCCACACCCGTTACCGGATCGACGATTACTTCGGTTACATGATTCGAAGGCAGTTTACTGTTCTCTGCCGTAAAGTGGTTCAAAATCTCCGACCCGTCGGCACTTACCAAATACAATCCCGATTCTCGGGTTCCTATCCACTTACGATTGGCGCCATCTACGAATATGTCGGTAATATTGATATTCTGTAATAAATAATCGGCATTATCCGTCCCGTCGTTACGGGCTATTTTTATTCGAGTACAACGGAAACTGTCGCTAAAAACATGGTCTGGATTCGTAATCACGATAGGCCCGGACGAAGTTCCTATCCATATCTGACCGTTGTTATCCTCTTCTATGCAGGTGTAATAATTCGGAGTAAACGTTTTATTATCCTGATCCATAAACGAAACTATATTTTTCGTTCTGTCATCGGCTATCGTATTATACGTACCCTTATCGTCAAAAGCGAATATAGAACCGGGCCAATCCCCATAAACGACCCATTTTGCCGTAGAATGATTCGGTATAAGCAGTTTGGCATATTTATTATTCTTTATTTCCGAATAACCGAATTGATACCAATCGCTCGCTTTCAATTCATCTGTATCGATAGATTGCTTGGCCTTAGGCAACATACTTACGCCCACATCGCCCGCATGTGCTATCCAAAGATTTCCATCTCTATCAAAAACAATATTAGGCACAGCCATAGCCCAACCCTTAGAAAGCGGCGAATTCAACGACGTATAATGTCCTACACATTCTGTCCCCGAAATCTTATATATGCCTTCGAACCAAGTTCCTATATAAAAAGTGTTGGAATCATCGGGATCGAATGCCATATTATAACTCGAATATATTCTATTTCCTGTTTTACCATTTTCCAACGGCACTTCTCCCACATCGATTACAGACCAGTTTCCCTGATCCAATACGCTTATTTTTGTTTGCACGTACTGATCTTCGGTTCCTCTACGGGGACCCGAATTACTTACATAAAGTTTATGATCGTTAATAACGAGATTCCACGGGTCTGCCACATTCGATACATTGGGCAAAAACGGTTCCTTCAACATAACGAATTGATTATTCCCCATACTGAAATGACACAAACCGCTTTCTCCCAAAGCCCATATAGACATATCTTTTTCGTATGAAGAAGTCAACACATTCACCAAATAATCCGATTGATTTTGAAAATTGAAAATACCATCGAACTGTATAGCTCCATTCACTATATCCGGTTTACAGAAAGCGACATAAACATATCCTCTCAAAACAAACCCGTCATAATATTTATCTACATTCATCACTCCCATATTCAAGGTTCCCAATAGAGACAACCCGTTATTTATATCGAGGAAATGAAGATTGCCGCCCTTAGAATAAAACAAATATTTATCGTTGAAAGGCATAAGCGCATAGATAGTCGTTCCCGGTACATCGTCCAATAAAACCCACTTGGCGATATCGTACTTGATGGCATCGCTATTTATATAATAAAGACCGTCGTCGGCAACAAAAAACCAATACTTGTCACAAGCCCCTATCAAACTGATTTTTTTTCCGTAATTATAAGATTCGCTCACTTCATTTTTCTTATCGTTCAAAACAACGATACCAAAGTCGGTAGCCAAATAAATTCTATCACCGTAAAACTTTACATCGTTGATACCTTTTGCCGTAGTCAATATGGCATTCTTAATATCCGGTATATTAAACACTTTTCCATTATCGTGCAAAATATCTACGTTGGAGTTGGCATATACGATAACCAGATACTTTTTATCGTAATTATAATAAATATTAGCTATATCTATATCGTTCAATATATTGTTCTTACTGTAAGATTCCATCTCTTCCGTCTCCTTATCGAAACCAAAAAGACTCCTACCCGACACATAGTAAACCCTTTCAGGCGTATCTATGACCTTTACAGGAGTTCCCGTCGAAGTATAAATCTGCCAATCGCCCACGGCCAATTGAGCATAGGTCGCAACCGTAAACGACAATATAACGAAACCTATTAAACCCGATATTCTTTTCAACATATCAAACGATTATAGTGTATTAAAAAAATCCGATAACTTTTTTACCGCTCGTGCCCTATGGCTTATCTTGTTTTTTTCCTCTTCTCCCATCTCGGCAAATGTTTCTTCATATCCTTCCGGCACAAAAACCGAATCATAACCGAATCCCGACGAACCTCGGCGTTCACGGATTATCTTTCCGGATATTTCTCCGTAAAAAACATGCTCCTCGCTACCTGTTACCAAAGCTATACATGTAACAAAACTCGCTTTTCTGTTTTCTGCATCTCGAAGATTAGCCAATAATTTATCTATATTCTTCTCAGAATCGGAAGGTTCACCCGCATAACGGGCCGAATATACACCCGGCTCCCCGTTCAACGCCTCCACTTGCAGTCCCGTGTCGTCGGCAAAGCAATCGTATCCGTATTTATCCTTAACATACCGGGCTTTCAACAAAGCATTACCTTCGAAAGTATCGGCCGTTTCGGGTATATCGTCATGACAACCGATATCATTCAAACCGAGTATCTCTATCTTGTCACCGATAATCGCCGATATCTCTTCCAATTTATGTCTATTATTCGTGGCAAAAACCAGTTTCATAATATTAAATAATTATTTTTGTAAAAAATCCGAACAAACAAAATGAAATCTTATTCAAAATTTCAAAATTACCTTTCTCTACTCATGTTTATAACGATAAATATCTTGTTTTATTTTAAATACTTATCGAAGATATCTATCGCATGCGGAGCTATTACGAGCGTGTTATATATACTTTTCATCATTTTCTTATTCAAATACAAACCGACTTTCGGTCGCAAACTTGTCAACGTCGGTATAATCACTTTTATAATAGCTACTTCATCACTTCTTTTCTTTATTCCCAAAGAAATATTCACGGCCGACAGATGGATTATTATCGATCTTTTTTGGGACTCCGTTTCAAACGGTCTGTACCCTTATGCCGAAAAAACTTCTATCGGCAACTATCCGGGGGCAATGCCGTTCTATTTTCTTCTCTGCTATCCATTTTATTGTATACGAGAAATAGGATTCATAACCGTTATTTCCATTGCTTTGCTGGCATTCCATTTCAAACGTAAATCTGTTCAAAGTTATAGTTTATTTTTTATACTTTCGATTTCTTCTTTATGTATCTACTGGGAAATTTTTTCAAGAAGTACCATACTCATCAACGCCGTACTGTTCACCCTCTTTCTCCTTTATCTCGAACGATTCCGCACATTTTCCACCCGACAACTGATATGGAGCGCTGTCATAGGAGGGTTGCTGTTCTCTATTCGCAACGTGTTCGTGCTGCCGCTCATCGTATGGGGATTGTATCAACTCTTTCAAGAAAAAACATCTCCGAAGAAAATATTCCTGTGGGGCTTTGTTTTCCTATTGTCCTTCGCGATTACTTTCGTTCCTTTCATCTGGCTATATCCCGATGAGTTTTGGGAGGTCAATCCGTTCTCCACACAATCATCTTTGGTATCTTTTCACTTCATAGTGCTCTTCGTACTGATAGCGATCGCAGGAAGTTTCTTTTGCAGAAACTACAACGACGTTAGATTTTTCAGCGTTCTGCTGTTATTCGGTATCGTGACAATCCATTTTATAGAAGCGGTTTGCCAATACAGTTTTACACAAGCTCTATTCCAATCGAAAGCAGATATATCTTATTACATTTTCTGCATACCCTATTTGTTGCAAATACTCGCCGATACAGATTATAAAAGACTTATGAATCCGCAAACATGAATACGGGAAAAAGGATATTGTGGATAGACTATGCCAAATCGATATGTATCTATTTGGTTCTGTTGGGGCATGCTCATGCTTCCCAACCTGTCACCGACTTTATCTATACTTTTCACATGCCTCTTTTCTTCTTTTTGTCCGGTTGTCTTTTTTCATTCGAGAAACACCCCAACTTTAAAGAGTTTGCTATAAAACGATTCAAAGGGCTCATGGTTCCCTATCTTTGGATAAACCTCATCACCTATCTGTTCTGGTTATTTGCAGGTCGTAATTTCGGCGAAGATGCGACAATATCCACTACTTGGTATTCCCCCATAATAGGCATTCTTTTAGGATATAGTAAACAGATGATACACAATACACCCATGTGGTTTTTCATTTGTCTCTATTTCTTGGAAATATTTTACTACCTCCTATTCAAACCGTTACAAAAGAAAAGCAAATCGATAAAGATTTCGGTATTGATCGTTATCGCCGTCATAGGATACACAAATTATGCCTACAACCCCTATACATTACCCTTTTGCTTGGGAACTGCCATAGTAGGAATGGTTTTCTACGGAATAGGCAATTTAATCGTACACAACATACAAATAATAAAAATAAAATTACTCCATATAATACTCGTTTTCCTGACAATGGGAATTGTTATTTTCATAGCTCATGAAAACGGATATATAATAATGGCCACAAATAATTATAATAACTATATACTGTTTTTCATAGGAAGTTTCGCCGGTATATGTATGATAAATCTGTCGAGCAATTTCCTATCCTTAAAACCTGTTTTTCAAAATATCATAATCTATATATCCAAAAACACACTCATTATCAACAGTTTTCATTTGCTTACGTTCTCTTTCTTAAAAGGAATCATGGTATTTGTCTTTCACATACCGGTAGAAACCTTATACGGCAAAATAGTTCCTAATATAGTTTTCGCTTTGGTGAGTCTTTTTTCGTGCCTACCTATCGCCTATATCATCAACAAACATTTCCCCTTTATAATAGGGAAAAAAAGAAGTCCCGAAGGGTAGATTTATGCTTTTATTTTGTCGAAACCTTCTCCATAAACTCCCACAACATTGGATTGGGAAATAAAAGCTTTCGGGTCTATGGACTTTATCAAGCGAAATATTTTAACCGACTCATTTCTTTTAGCCAATATCATCAATACTTTTTTGGGTTGTTTGGAATACCAGCCCATGCCATCGATAACTGTCACGCCGCGACGTATATCGTTATTGACATGAGTAGCTATCTCTTCGTATTTATCCGACAGAACCAAAATTTGTACCGACTGACGTTTGCCATTGATAAGCATGTCCATCGTATAACTCATTACCCCCATCACTACATATCCGAAAATCATTTTTTCCACACTATGGAACAGAACGTAAGAGCAGGCAATAATTAAAAAATCGATGTACATCATCATTTTGGCAAACGAAATATTCTTGTATTTGTTTACGATAGCCGCTATAATATCGGTTCCTCCCGTACTTCCATTAGACACGAATACCAATCCAATACCCGAACCGCACAGAATACCGCCTATTATAGCCGACATAAAAGGTTGTTCGTCTACCAAAGCATCTTTTATGAACAAAGGAAGAATAGACAAGAATGAAGAACATACGATTACGCTGAAAATAGTTCGTATGCAGAATTGAAGACCCAACACCTTGATGGCAGCCAACAACAATAATACATTGATAACAAAATAGGATACCGATATAGGTATACCCGTACCGTAGTATATCAAGGCCGATATACCCGTTACACCTCCTGTCGTTATTTCGTTCGGTATCAGAAAACCTACCCAACCCAAAGCATACAACAGTAACCCGAATATGATAATCAAATAGTCTTTTATCGAATACCAGACACTATTAAAAGGCAAACGCATAATATGTAAAATATAAAATCCATGTTCGCTATGAATTTACGAACATGGATAAAGTTTATCAAATAACTATATTGACTATTTTATTAGGTACTACGATTATCTTCTTAGGTGTTTTTCCTTCGAGCCACCGCACCGAAGATTCATGATTAAGTACCATTTTCTCTATTTCTTCACGGGGAGTATCTGCCGGAATTTCCAAATTGTAACGTGCTTTTCCATTAAAAGAAATAGCATAAGTCACTACATCTTCTTTCAGATATTCCTCTTTCCATTCGGGCCACCGGGCATCGCATACAGTAGAATCGTAACCCAATTCATGCCACAACTCTTCACTAATATGAGGAGCGAAAGGAGCCAACAATATAATTACCTTTTCAAGTATCTGTTTGTTGTGCGATTTAAGAGAAGTCAACTCATTCACGCATATCATAAAAGCGCTTATAGAAGTATTATACGAGAAATTCTCTACGTCCCACGATATTTTCTTTATCAGTTTATGCAAAGACTTCAATTCCTCTTTCGTAGGCTCTTGATCTGTTACAATCCAATTATCACCTTGATAAAACAGATTCCACAACTTTTTCAGAAAACGATGTACGCCGTCTATTCCGTTCGTATCCCACGGTTTGCTTTGTTCGATGGGACCGAGGAACATTTCGTACAACCGTAAAGTATCGGCTCCGTATTTTTCTACGATATCGTCGGGATTTACCACATTGAACATCGATTTGGACATTTTCTCTACCGCCCAACCGCATACATATCTGCCGTCATCTTCCAAAATAAACTCGGCCGAACTAAACTCAGGGCGCCAGTTTTTAAATGCTTCTATATCGAGTACATCGTTACTTACGATATTCACATCGACATGAATGGGAGTAGTATCGTAATCTTTCTTTTTATTCAAAGATACGAAAGTATTCGTATCTTTAATACGATATACAAAGTTGGAACGCCCCTGTATCATACCTTGATTTATCAGTTTCTTGAAAGGTTCGTCTTCACAAACCACTCCTTTATCGAAAAGGAACTTATTCCAGAAACGACTATAAATAAGATGACCGGTAGCATGTTCGGTTCCCCCTATATAGAGGTCTACATTACGCCAATACTCATCGTTTTTCTTCGATACCAGAGCTTTATCGTTGTGCGGGTCCATATATCGCAAATAATAAGCCGAAGAACCTGCGAATCCCGGCATGGTACACAACTCCAACGGATAATGCTCTTCTGTTTCCCAGTTCTTAGCACGACCTAATGGAGGCTCACCTGTTTCGGTCGGTAGGAATTTATCCACTTCGGGAAGTTCCAAAGGTAGTTTACTTTCGTCAAGCATATAAGGCATACCCTCTTTATAGTAAACAGGAAAGGGTTCACCCCAATAACGCTGACGACTGAATATAGCATCGCGCAAACGATAGTTTACTTTTACCCTGCCTATACCCTTTTCCTTAATAAACTTTTTCGTGGCGGCAATGGCTTCCTTCACCTCCATACCGTTCAAATCCAATCCATTACCACAAGAATTTATCATTTTACCTTCTTTGGCATCGAAACTTTCCTCCGAAACATCGCACCCTTCTATCAGCGGTATGATGGGCAAGTCGAAATGTTTGGCGAAAGCGTAGTCCCGACTATCGTGTGCAGGTACGGCCATGATAGCTCCTGTCCCGTATCCGGCCAAGACATAATCGCTTATATAGATAGGTATATGTTTATTGTTCAACGGATTGACAGCGTATGCACCAGTAAACACACCGGTAACGCTCTTGTCCATAAGTCGCTCACGCTCGGTACGATGTTTTATGCTGTCCAAATATTTGTTTACAGCTTCCTGTTGATCGGGGGTGACTACTTGTTTTACATAATCGCTTTCGGGAGCCAATACCATAAAAGTAACCCCGAAAACCGTATCGGCACGCGTCGTAAATATGGTAAACTCCACATCGGAATCCACCACCTTAAACTGCATTTCGGCTCCCTCGGAACGACCTATCCAGTTCTTTTGGGTCTCTTTAAGAGAATCTGTCCAATCTATTTTATCCAGACCTTCCAACAAACGCTGAGCGTATGCCGATACCCGTAGACACCACTGACGCATCACTTTCTGTTCCACCGGATATCCCCCTCGTATGGAAACGCCCTCGCTCACCTCGTCGTTGGCAAGCACGGTTCCCAATTGCGGACACCAGTTTACCATCGTATCGCCCAAATAGGCAATGCGGTAATTCATCAATATTTCCTGTTGTTCTTTCTCCGATTTACCATTCCATTCTTCGGACGTAAAAGAAAGTTCTTCGCTACAAGCTGCATTCACACCTTCCGTACCTGTCGTTTCGAAAGTCTTTACAAGCTCTTCTATGGGACGAGCTTGTTGTTTGTCGTTGCAATAATAACTATTGAACATTTGTATGAACGCCCACTGAGTCCATTTATAATATTCGGGATCGCAAGTACGTATTTCGCGGCTCCAATCATAACAAAAGCCTATCTTGTCCAATTGCTCGCGATAACGATTTATGTTCTTTTCGGTCGTTATGGCCGGGTGTTGTCCCGTCTGTATGGCATACTGCTCGGCAGGAAGACCGTATGCATCATACCCCATAGGGTGAAGAACGTTAAACCCCTTCAATCTTTTATATCTGGAATAAATATCGGAAGCTATATATCCCAACGGGTGACCTACATGCAGACCTGCTCCCGAAGGATAGGGAAACATATCCAGTACGTAATATTTGGGTTTACTCTCATCTTCTTTTACTTGATAAATATGATGATCTTTCCAATACTTTTGCCACTTTTTTTCTATCTCTTTGAAATTATATTCCATGATAAACAATTATGAATGAAATTATTATTCTCTTTTTTAAATTCCCAATGAAGCCGATATGTCGAGCATACGCTGTATAGGTTCGATAGCTTTTTCGGCTATCTCTTTATCCACTATCACCTCGGGCAACTCGTATTTAAGCGTGTTATACAATTTTTTCATCGTATTCAATCGCATGAAATTACACTCGTTACAAGCACATGTACTATCGTTGGGAGGCGCAGGTATAAACTCTTTGTCGGGATTGTTTTTCTTCATTTCATGCAATATACCCGACTCGGTAGCTACTATGAAACGCTTGCAGTCCGATTGTGTCGCAAAGCGCAAAAGAGCAGCCGTGGAACCTACCTTGTCGGCTACTAACAATATATCTCTTTTACATTCCGGGTGAGCCAGTATCAACGCATCGGGATACTGTTTTTTCAAATCTACTATTTTTTCCAATGAAAATTGGGAATGCACGTGGCAAGCTCCGTCCCATAATAACATATCACGTCCTGTGATACTGTTTATATAATTACCCAAATTTTTATCGGGTCCGAATATGATCTTCTCGTCGGCAGGGAAACTCTCTACGATTTGACGGGCATTCGACGAAGTGACTACCACATCGGTATAAGCCTTTACCGCCGCAGATGTATTTACATAAGATATGACTTTATAGCCGGGGTGAACTTTTACGAATTCGGCAAAAGCATCGGCTGGACAACTGTCTGCCAAAGAACACCCGGCATTCATGTCGGGTATCAGTACTTTCTTGTCGGGACAAATAATTTTGGCGGTCTCGCCCATAAAATGAACACCACAAAGCACCAATATGGAAGCATCTGTTTTCGCAGCCCATTGAGCCAATGCCAAAGAATCTCCCACATAATCGGCTATATCCTGTAAATCTCCCGATTGGTAGTAATGAGCGAGAACGACAGCATTTTTCTCCCGCTTCATTCTCTCTATCTCGGACACTAAGTCTATCCCTTCGGGAATAGGCATATCCACATAACCTTTGGAGATATCTACATCGAACATATAATATATTCTTTTTATTTTTTAATTTTAAAATCTTTATTGTTGATGATAATAGACTGTTGATAGTAATGATAACTTCTTGTTAAAATACTTGTTATTTAAAGTTTCAACTGACTATGAAAATATATTCTTACTTTATCAACGTTTTTATCTTTTCTATATGAGCTCTTTATCTTCTTTATCAACTATCTGTTTACAATATGCAAAGTTAATAACTTTATTCTATTTGCATGATTGATAAATAGATATTTTAGGTGGATATATGAACTAAAAACTCGATGAGTTATTATTTGCTTTATTGACATGCAGTGCTGTATAGATATATGATTTTTAAAAGCAATATTTTTATTACTTTTTTGTGCAAGTATTTTATAACGGTTTATACACATTTAATAACAACTTATGCACATAGTGTTGCGTCCGTGGAGCAGGCAGATAGGAGATTGTTGGATATAAGACGGGTGTATTTTATATTTATCGAAAACGTGAGAATCGTCTGTACTTCGACATGGCTCTATATGGTTGTTTTTGCGCTCGGCTTATACTATCTTTGTACAAAATGGAAATTAGGCTCTTATAAAAATGATCGTTTATGAAGAAAAAGAGTGTATTGGATTTGAAAAGAATTTCACAGGAGGAGTTCAAACGGGTTGAAAAAATATCACTGACCGTTATTTTGGATAATGTGAGGAGTCTCAATAATATAGGTTCTGTATTTCGCACGGCCGATGCTTTCAGAGTGGAGTGTATTTATTTGTGCGGAATAACGGCTACACCGCCTCATACCGATATTCATAAGACAGCTTTGGGAGCCGAGGACAGTGTCGACTGGGTTTATTTTCAAGACACTTGCGAGGCTGTTGATAACTTGTTGGCAGCCGGATACGAAGTATATGCCGTAGAACAAGTAGAAGGCAGTATAAGTCTGACAAACATAAAATTGGATAAGAATAAAAAATATGCCGTCGTGTTGGGTAATGAAGTGAAAGGTGTACAACAGTCGGTGGTCGATAAGTGTACGGGAAGTATAGAAATACCTCAATTCGGTACTAAACATTCACTGAATGTGTCGGTAACGGCGGGATTAGTAATTTGGGATTTCTTTAAACAGTTAGGAATATAGCTTTGTAAAAAAATAACTTATTAAAATTAAGTGCTTTATAAATAAAAAATATGTTTTAGAATCGATATACTATAAAGAACCTTGTTCCACTAATATACAGATTCTTTCTATTATTTTATCTTCGCCTTCCGGATCCCAATCGGTTTTAAGGGAAGCTCCGAATATTTTTCCAAAGAATTGCCAGAAGTTGGCTCTGAAACTGCCCAAGAATGCTTTGATTAGTTCGTATGAAGATTGGTTACATTCCCGGTTGATAAGTTTGATGAGCATTTTACCCTGCGACAAGGTAAATTTTTTCAATATCGGTTTATATTGTTGAAAAACTTCTTTTTCCATTTTTTTCATGTGTTCTTCTCGAGCTTTGTCGTCGGGAAGAGTCTCCATATATTCGTAGGTTTCAATGAGTATGGAGTAGATGAGTTTGGCATAGGGTAGGGTCTTTTTCACATCACGCACGGTCTTCCAGTAAAATTTTTCCTGTTTTTTGTCTTTGAATTTTTCGGGAGGAAATACATGAAACGTACGTAATTCTATTACCAATACGGTATCGTTGTCTATAACAGCATGATAAAAATGTTTATATGCCGGGTGTGATTCCTGTACAATTTGGGATTTTGTACGGGGAATAAACAGGAAAAGAAAAAGAAACAATATGAATATGGTTCTCTTCATAGGGTACAAATGTAAATCTTTCGATATTCATAAGCGCTACGTTTTTGCAATAATTATATTATTCACATGTGTTTATATCTATTGTGGATAAATTGTCGATATACTGTTTATTTATAAGTGTATAATATTATAACTATTTGATTAATAATATATTATAATTTGTTTATAACTATAAGACCTTATCAGTTGAAATCTCGTTGATAACTTGTTTATAGTCTATAAATAGCTAACTGTTCGTTCTTATATCGTTTTTGAGTTGATAATCTGTTTATATGAATGTGGATAGAATAGTTATTATTCTGGAAATAAATTAATTATAGTTATAAACACAATGTTTATAATAGATAATGATATAAAGAATTGAGTAAGATTTCCATTGAATATGGAGCAATAATTTGTAAACTTTGTTTTTATGGAATAAGGAATATAATTAGACATAGTAGATTCAGAAATGAGATTTACGTTTGCCTCTACTCCCGGCTTTCATTATATTTGTAACTGTAAAAAGGTAAAACTATGCAGACAGTATTGTTTCACGAAATCATATTCGGTCCCATACACAGTCGACGGTTGGGAATATCGCTGGGTGTCAACCTGCTCCCGGTGGACGGTAAGTTGTGTTCATTCGATTGCGTGTATTGCGAATGCGGTTATAATGCACAAGGAGTGGGGAAGAGTGGATTGCCTTCGTCCGATAGGGTAGAGGAGGAGTTAAAATCTCGTTTACAATCCATGCACGAGGCAGGGGAAAAGCTCGATGTGATAACTTTTGCCGGGAACGGAGAACCTACTCTACACCCTGAATTCGAGAAAATCATAGATACCACGCTTTATCTTCGGGATCACTATTATCCCGAAGCCAAGATAAGCGTACTATCCAACGCTACCCGTATTCACGACGAATCGGTGTTCAGGGCATTGAACAGGGTAGATAATAATATACTTAAACTCGATTCGCTTCGTCCCGAAACAGTCGTGTTGATAGATAATCCGAACGATCCGCATTTCGATGTGAATAAGGTAGTGGATAATTTAAAACGTTTTTCGGGTAATGTCATTATCCAAACAATGTTTTTGCGAGGGTGGCACGACGGCAAGCGTATTGACAATACGGTCGAGGAGGAGCTGAAACCGTGGTTGGAGGCTTTACAGCGCATTTCTCCTCGTTCGGTAATGGTTTATACCATCGATCGGAAAACGCCGGAGGAATCGCTCGAAAAAGTGTCTCGTGAGGAGTTGGAACAGATAGCCGACAGAGCGAGAGCGTTGGGCTTCGAAGTTTCCGTGTCGGCTTGATGGAAATAGGGTTGTGCCATGTAATATGAAAAATCCCGTTGTAGATTCTTTACAACGGGATTTTTTTCTAAAATGAAGATCGGCTTATTCCACAACTATTTTTTTACTTTGTGTGGATTGTGCGTTACGAACTTTCACTATATAAATTCCTCGGGTTGCATCGATGGTTTTTTCTTGATAAATATTACCTTCCCAAACTAATGCACCGCTCGTCGAATAGACTTGGACATGAGCATTTTCGGCATTTACTCTTATAATTCCCGAAGTGCTCCATATCTTTATTCCCGAATTTTCTATCTCGGTTATGCTTGAACCTTCGTCGAAAGCAGCCGTTACGACCGAGGCCATTTTGACTACAAATTCTCCGTTGGTGACGCTTACGCCATTTACCCAAACATTTTTCAGATAGAAACCTTCGTCGGGATTACCTTTTACGGTAACTGTCGTATTTTTTATTACTTTACTACCCGAATTAACGATTTCGTTGTCGCTGTTCCGCAATTCCAAAGTTCCGTTTTCGGTAGGCTCGATAGTTATGTAAGCTTCGTTACAACCGCTGCCATCTCCATCGACAGAAACTTTCCAACCTTTTTTAGTAGCCATAGAGGTTTCGCTACCTTCCGCTTCGTTGGGGTTGTTGATTCCTGCGATGAACATATTTACATTGGTGGGTGTCGTTGAACATTTGGGTAGATTGTAATACAAGTCGTTCAAAGCGCAGGCGGACATTCCGTTACCGGAACATTCGAGATAGTTGAGTTTCGTGTTATTACTCAGGTCGAGAGAAGTCAATTGATTTCCGTCGCAGAACAGGCGTTCGAGCAATGTATTTTTCGATAGATCGAGAGTGGTAAGTTTATTGTTCGAACAGATGAGTTTTACCAACTTCGTATTATGGGTGACATCGAGGGCTGTAAGACCGGTGTAGGAACATTGAAGTTCTTCCAGATCGGTTAACATACTGGCATCGATAGATTTTAGTTGCTCGTTGTTCTGCACGTCTAGTAATAGTAGTTTTGTATTCGAGGAAACAGTCAGCGATGTCAGTTCGTTGTTTTTAACAACAGCCTCTTCCAATTCGGTATTGTTAGACAAATCGAGGGAACCGAGTTCGCAGTTATAGCAAGAGAGCGAGAACAATGCTTTGTTGTTGGACAAATCGAGAGTTCCGATACTGTTGTAGGAACAGTTGAGTTTGCCCAATGCAGTATTCTTCGATAGATCGAGAGCGGTGATACCGGTCCAATAACAATCGAGTGTAGCGAGAATGGCGTTATGAGATACATCGAGAGATTTCAAATCATTTTCCGAACAATCGAAATAGTCGATCAGTCCGTTGATACGAACGGTCGTACCTTTTGAATTACCGTCGATACGGGTAATAGATTCGTTGTCGATAGTCATAGTTTGCCATTCTCCGTTACCCCAATCTATTTCTATTTCCGTTTCCGGGTCTATGCCGCTTATGCCGAATGAAAGCGAAGCATTGCTTTCTACTCCCATTTCTATGTAATTGTTAGAGGCGGTAGGAACGAATACAGCCGATACGGTGACATTTTCGGTAGTTGCAAATATGGAACCGTTTATGCGTTCTCCGTTTATTTCGTAGTAACGCACCTGATAATTTTCAATGGGAGTCGCGGTTATGTATACCGGTACGCCGGCTTCCAAAGTATTGTTTTCTATCGGATGCAATTCGTGGGAAACAAGATCTGGTTGAGATAATGAAATGGTTCCGAATTCCGAAGTTTCGATCGTTGCCGTTACATCTTTACATACGGCACTGCCGTCGCCTGTTACGTCTACTGTCCATTTTGATTCGGTAGCAATACTTGTAGAAGAAGTTTCGGCATTGCTTCCTTCTAGGAATAAATTCACATACGGACTTGCACTTTCGAGACCGGAAAGAGTCTGGTACATAAAATTGAGACTGCAAGGGGTCATTCTTGGGTTATTGCGAATATCGATCGTATTTAACCCCTGATTATAATAGAAATCAAGGAATGAGAATAAATTGTTTTGCCCCCAGAATTTTTGAAGGTGGAGGTTTTTGCTAAGGTCTATCTCTTCCAACTGGTTATCACCGCATTTCAACGATTTCAGACGTGGCATGTTGGAGACCGTAATTTTTTTCAATAGGTTGCCATCGCAAGACAGGTTAGTGATATTGATGTTTGCCGTTAAATCCAGATTGCTTATTTGGTTGTTGGAACATACCAAGTCCATCAATTCGGTATTGGCAAATACATTCAATTCGGTCAGGGCGTTATCGTCGCAGTAGAGTTTTTCCAAAGCAGTATTTTTCGATACGTCCAAGTTCGAGATATGATTTTTACGAATATCGAGTCTGCGCAAGTTCGTTAAACTCGATACATTTATGTCCATCAGAGCATTTCCTTCCAAGTTGATGTAACGCAAATTGGGACAACCCGAAAAATCGATACTGCTTATGTCATTATTATAGGCAGTTATATTTTCCAATTCACTTCCTTCGCTGGGCAAGATGATGGTTGTAATACCTCCTTTATCGTCTGGATCCGATGTGTTGCTTTTGTCGTGTCGGCAGTCGAGTGTTGTTAATTTTTTATGAGCCGATAGATTGAGGAATAGCAGCTTGGGATTGTTGTAACAGTTTAGAGTTTCCAAATTCAAAGCCCCTGAAATATCGAGGTTGGTACGCTCTATTTCGTTTTTATAGCAATCCAGTAAAGTCAAATCAGGTTCATCGATAATAGTGACCGAAGTTACATGGGCATCGGAACAATCGAATGTCTGCATGGGAGAAAATATTCGGATTGTGTCGCCCACTTGGGTTCCGTTCACGCTTTTGTTCCACATTCCATCTACGGTATATTCTTTTTTGGTTCCGTCTCCCCAGTCGACGATTACTTTACCGTCGGATGCTACCGGCTTGGGGTAAAAAGTAAAATCACTACCGAGTTCCAGCGATGTAGTAAGTTTTATTTCGCTTTGTACTTCCGAGAACCCGAGTACGATACATAGAGAAATTAGAAAACTTGTAATTTTTTTCATACGCTTTGTTTTGTTTTTATGTTTTGTGTTGTATATTTCTTTCAGATTGAAGATTAATATTACAAAAATGAAAAAAATATATGTACATAGCAGCATAGAAAGCGTTGCTATTTAAAAATAAATACACTTTGATTATCAGCGAGTTATTTATTGAAACGTTGCAATTTAACGTTTTGAAAGATTTTCTTCTCCTAAAATGACGATACCCAATCCCTGAGAGAGAAAGTTTTGAGGAATTTTTTTTCGGATGCGTGTCCGTTGGGAACGTATGGTTTCGCTGCTGATACCCCGACAAGCCGCACACTCTTTCGTCGAAAAACCGAGTTGCAACAATGCACATAGAAAAGCGTCGTTGTCGGTTAGCGGTACTATGCTCGAAACTTGTTGCAAATAGGTATCGAACTCTTTCAATATAGTCGTCTGGAACGATTTCTGCTCGTTATAACTCAACGATTCTTTATCGGAGTTTATCTTTTTGTATAAATCGGTATAGATATTGCTTTCTTTGAAATGTTTGCTACATGTTTCTCCTGCTTTTCTGATAATATCTATAATTTGTAATTCCCGGTTTTCGTTTTCTTGGGCACGGGCTTCTTGTCTTTCCCATTTGTGGGCGAAGATTCGTTCGTTGCGGCGTTTCAGATGTTTCCGATAAATGAAGAATACCACGATCGATAACAGCAGAACGACGATTATGCTAACGGTTATCGATACAATGAGCCGTATATGACTTTGCTCTTTCAGGTCGGAAGTTATCCGTATTTGTTCTTGTCGATCTATCTGGTGAGAAACGGCCATGTTTTCAATCGAATCGGACAGGCGATAAGCCTCCTGTAAATAACGATATTTCATGGAGTCTGTTATACCCGACTTTTCGGGTAGATCGGCCAGCTTGAAATAGGCCGAGGCCTTTACCGATTTTTCTTCGCTGCGGCTGGCTTGTTCGAGATAAAACAAAGCCGAATCGTATTGCATTTGCATGGCGAATAACTGTCCCCGTACGGCATAGTTGCGCAATCGTTTTACTTCGTCGTTGGTCAACGACAACGCTTTCGCATTACATTCCAATGCCGATTTTATATCGTTTTTCAATTTATAGGCGCTTGTCAGATTATTATAGACCGAGGAACGTTCTTCCCGATTTTTTATTTCCGGGAAAAATTCGAGCGGTTTTTCGAAATAGTAAAGGGCGCTGTCACGGTCTTTATAGAGAAAATGGTATTTCCCTATGCCCCGATAGGCGTGGGAAAGATTGCTCTTGTCCTCCAATTCTTTCGAAACATATAGAGCTTGTTGGTAGGCGCTTCGAGCGGTTTCGTAAATGTTGTGTTCCAGAAGAAGGTCCCCGAGTTGATTGTATATTTTACTCTTTAACTCGTTGTCGTTCGATTCGTCGAGTCGTTTTAATGCTTTATGATAGAAAATGACGGCTGAATCGGGCATATAACGCTTTTCCATCTCCACACCGTTTTGATAGAGGATTTCAGCTTTTTCGGTGTCATGATGGTTACATGAGCCGAGTAATATCGATAATAATAATATAGTGTATATAAAACCCCGTTTCATGACCGATAGAAAATAGAATAGCTCCCAAAGATACGAAAAGGTGAGAGCAGAGACAAACGGAAAACCTGTTTCCGGTTTGGCTACGCCGAACCGTATCTTATCTTCGTAGTGACAAAGATAGCGAAAGGTGAGTGTAGATACAAA